>JAGCXP010000021.1 GCA_017961345.1 Bacteroidales bacterium
AGGACAAACTTTAGAATATGGTGCGGATGAAATCTTGTGGTTACTATGTTATAGGGGAAGGAAGAATGCACTTTAAGTACCGTAATGTTTCTGTGTCGCGCTTAGGCGAAATCCAGCAACATCACTTCCACTCGCTCTTGAGCAAAGGCTTCAGCCAAATCTTCCGGAAATTGCCCACCGAACCAAAGAATCGCGTCTCCGACTTGGCAAGCCGTCCATCATATTGCAGTTTAAATGCAAGTCTGCGCATGGTACATACGAAGTCTGCCACTTGGAATATTCGGGAATAGATCGGCAACGTTTTCATTATCCGCACATGCGAGAACCTCTCGGCAAACATCTCCGTAATCAACCTGGAAAGTGGTTTCTGGCCTCTGTCGTATGAAACAGAAATTGTCGAATATGACGAAAGCCGTTCGGCGTTGCCAATGACAAACGGCTCTAGGGTTTCTCGAAGCGAAGAAACGATTTCATTTTCCGCATCGTCAGGCATCTTTTGGACAAGAAAGCTTTTATAAAGAAGACCGCTCTTGCGTACAAATGCGGCAAAATATGACATCATCTTACGCCGCGTCGCCAATTCCATGCCATAATACGCCCCTTCGCCACGTATGGCAGGGCTTGAATGTATGCAGTGGTTTTCAAGATCAAGCAGAGACAACCTATATTCAAGTTCCTGAATACACGCAAACAATGGATGCATCGATTCGTGAAACACCATGGCAATTATGTAATATGGACATCGCTCATCGAACGAGCCGAAATCGCCCGATTCATCTATGAATATTTCAATGCCATCTGCCATAAGAAAAGTGGCGGGAACTTTCCCGCCAAAATGTGGACCTTTAGGCCAGCCCATGAGGCCATTTCCTTTTGAAAACGCTACACATTGTATCACACAACCATTTCAAATGCAACAGGCAATCAACCTGGACTATCCCCATTTCGAAAAAAGGCTGGCGAGGCGCCCCCGAACCGAGCAGTTGCGCAGACGCCTTTTACCGTTGGTGACGCCGAAAAGCGTAGCATATTCGGATCTGACGCTAAAGGGCCAGTTCCATCTGGCACGATCCTTCCTCCTCGTCATCGGGTCCGTCGAGACCGTTCCACCGTCCATGCCGGACGAACAGGCGCCTGATGCCGTCCGCTATGGCGTAGAAGAAGAAGTCGGGAGCCCCGAACATCCGCTTCGACACGCGCTTGACATGCTCCGCGAGCACCGAGAGCTTGTCGCTCAGCCCAAGCCAAGACATGGCGAAGCACGCAGCGGCGGAGACGATGGCCACCATCGCCTTGAGGCGCTCAAAGCTGAGAAGTCTCACGTCCTCCAGCTCGTAGGTCTTCTTGACGAAGCGTATCGTGTCCTCGATGCGCCAGCGCGTGAGATACCCCTCCACGGCCTGCCGCAGCCGCCTGCGCGAACGCGCCGCGTTCAGCGACGTCAGCAGCATCATGGGCTTCTCGCCGCGCGGCCACTTCGCCACGACGAGGCGAAGCTCCACGCCGGGATGGCCCGGCAGCCTGACGGGGAGAGAACCGTAATCCACGGGCACGTCCACCTCCTTGCCGTGGCTCTTGAACGTCACATTCTGCCGGTACTTCATCTCGCACGTCCCGGCCAGGTTCTCGGCAAGGCGCTCCCCGTTCCAGTGCAGGAGCAGACGGTTGCCGACGAGACGCACGATGAAGTCCAGCCCTTCGGCGATGAAGAAGTCGAACAGCCAGTCTCCGTCCCCGCCCCTGTCGTACACGTATATCCCGCGCCGCTCCGCAGCCCGCGCGATCCTCCTGACCACCTCAAGCACCCTGTCGTTCTCGCTCGTGAAGCCAGCCTCCTTCACCGACCACATCGTCATGTGCAGCGGCACGATCCTCTGGCTCATGCTCGGCGTGGCCGTGGCGAAGCACAGGTTGTATCCAAGGTTGTCCCCGACCCTTCCCTTGCTCCCGTCCCACACCTTCGCCAGAAGCGGCATGCCGTCCTCCTGCGCGTACGGCTTCTGGATGTCGGACGGATCGATGGATACGATGTCATCGTCCTGAACCTTGCCGGCGCCGTGCGCCAGCACCGCATCCTGAACCGTCCTGTCCAGCCCCTCCGCGAGCAGGTGCCGCGAAAGCCTCTCCTCCGTCTTCTTCAGCAGGATGTCCTCGTCCAGCTCCCGCGCGATGCGGCTCAAGACCACGGTCTGCCCGGCCTGAATCCCAAAAAGCATCTGTCCGAGGAACTCTTTCTGCGGTTTTGGCGAATGGGGGAAAACTATCCCCAAAAATCTTTTCAGCTGCTCTCGCAATCTGTAGGCGGCTGTGCTATCATTCACGTCGGCTTCCTTTCCTTGTTTTTTTTTGTCGCCCCGTATTATACGGGATTCATCGAGGGGAAGCCATTTGCCTTCCCGAAAACGCATATTTCCCCGAAGAGCCGCGGCAAGACCAGAAACCGCTCAGACATGTTGAGGGCAGACATCCGGAATCCTGCGGTTTCCGCCCTAATCCGACAAAGCCCTCAAAGCGTAAGAAACTTGAAAACGGAAAATATCCGCATTAAATCGCCACATCAAGTAACCATGTCACGCCAATGATCCGCCTCTACTGAAAAATGGGGAAAGTCCAGGGCCACCCCATCACCCTTATCCCGGAAAATCCGGGATAAATTATCCCTGATATTCACCAGAGCCAATAGAATCAGGGGGAAATAAATTTTCGGGAGGGAGGAAAAGGCGGGGAGACTTTTCCAATTTCCGCTATAATGCGCGGTGCAAACAACCAGAAAGGAGTCTCCCCGTGGCGCACAATATAGCAAAAAACGCCG
>JAGCXP010000022.1 GCA_017961345.1 Bacteroidales bacterium
CGCGCTTGACATGGCGAGCTATGTCGGAAAGTACATCACCGTCGAGGGTTATACGAACGGTGTCAACGAAGACGAGGAGTACAATTTCATTGTCAACACGGTTTCTGAAATCAACTTCTCCGTGAATCCGGACTGGACGCTTTCTGATGAAGGTGTGTACTACGACACGTACGAAATGATCGCCAATACCGTTGCAGCTGGTTCGACGGAGTATTTTGCCCTTTACGGCTATTCCATGTATACGAAGGAAGACGCTGAAGAAGCGGGCTCCATTGAGAATCTCGCCAAGGAAGAAATCCTGAACGTGGCAGATGAAATCCAGTATTATTTCACCCGTTTCAATGAGGGAATCGAAGAGAATGCTTCTATCGAGTCAGCAAGCTGGATCGTACAGAAGTTGGCTGAATATGGCGAGTTCGTCGTCTTTGCCGTCGGTCTGAACGAGAAGGGTTATCCGACCGGCAAGTACGCTGTCCTCGAGATTGAAAAGGAGAATCCGTACTTGGTTGCCAATTACGAGGATTTCCTGGGTGACTGGTATTATCTCAACAGCGAAGGCGTTGAGAAATGGACCTTGACGGAAAAGGTCAACGGCGAGAGTTATTTCGTTGATGGTTTCTCTGGCATGGTTCCCTTTGGTGAAGTGCTTCCCGAAGCGATCTTTGATGCAGAAACCGGCAGTTTCACGGTTTCCCGCCAGGATATGGGAACCTGGATCTATGAAGATCCGGAGGGCGATATTGAGGAAACCGACCAGTTGAAAGCGGTGTATTACTCGGGAGATTATTTCTACAACAATGACAAATACATGTTGTCCGATCTGATCTTTACGGGATCCATGTTGGATGACGGCTCGGTTGATGTGATTCCGAGCAATGACGACTATGGTCCTCTGGAGGGCTTTGCTTTCTATATGAATGGTTCCGACGGTGTATATTCCTATGGCGTGTCCACCAAAATGCCGGGTGTCTTGACCAGGGAAGCACCGGAAGTAGATGAACGTTACAGTGCCTGGCTGGGTAACTGGACCGTCCAGACCGAAAGCGGCTCATATTCGATTTCTGTTGCTACGGATGTGCCGAACACGTCTTATCTCATTTCGGGCATTAATAACTTTAATTATAGCTTTGTCCAGACTCCGGCTAATTTTGATGCTGAAACGGGTGAAATGGTGATTCTGGGTGGAAATACGACTCCGATTGCGTCGAATGTCAGCCTCGGTTTAGACCAGTATTTCTATATGTATCTGTTGGCGCTTGTCGATAATAATGGCTCGCTCACTCCTATTACGGGCGACTATGAACTCTGCCGGGGATCCATCGGTTCCGATGGTTCGGCGTCGTTCTCGGGCGGTACGCTTTCCATCAACTTTGGAGAAGGTGCAAAGGATTATCCGATTATTGCCCAAAGGGTCTATTGTATTGGCATGACTGACTCTTCTCAGGTATATACGCTTAATGGAGAGATTATTACATCTTATCCGTTCACGATGGTACCTGCCGCATCGGGTGCTCCGGTCAAGGCATCGTTTGATGCTGCTGTTAAGGTTGAAGCTGTTTCTGCCAAACCGACGAAGAGTTTGCTCAAGCGTGTAATTGCCGAGAATGCAACGCGTCCTGCTGCGAATCCGAATGCTTCGAAGGGCCTCAACACGGAGAAGGTCGGACGGTCCCGCCGCTAAGGTTTTTGTGACAGAATTGTAAAGTTTGCTTCGAGGCGTCCCCGTCGGGGCGCCTCGATTCGATAAGGAACAACTTAGTATTTAGATATGGTTAAAAAACTGATTATCATTGCGCTGGCCGCCTCGCTTTCGGGCTTGGCCCTGGCCCAGGCTCCGCAGGAAGCGCGCCTGCTGCGGTTCCCCGCCACCAATGGCCGGGACCTTGTCTTCACCTATGCCGGTGACCTTTGGACGGCCCCGCTTTCCGGCGGTGCTGCCAAGCGGCTGACTTCCCACGTCGGCTATGAAATGTTCGCCCATTATTCCCCGGATGGCAGGACCATAGCCTTTACCGGCGAATATGACGGCAACCGTGAAGTCTATACCATCCCCGCCGAAGGCGGCGAGCCGGTCCGCATGACCTGGACCTCCACCAACAGCCGTGACGACCTCGGCGACCGTATGGGTCCGAACAACATCGTGATGAACTGGACGAACGACGGCAAGAACATCGTGTACCGCAACCGCATCGGCGACGGCTTCTCCGGCAAGCTCTGGAAGGTCTCCGTCTCCGGCGGCATGCCGGAAGCCTATCCGCTTCCGGAAGGCGGCTGGGCGACCTGGTCCCCGGATGGCAAGCGTCTGGCCTACAACCGTGTTATGCGCGAGTTCCGCACCTGGAAGTACTACCGCGGCGGTATGGCCGACGATGTCTGGATTTGGGATCCGCAGGCCAAGAAGGTCGAGAATGTGACCGACAATGTGGCCCAGGACATTTTCCCGATGTGGATCGGCGACGAGATTTTCTTCGCTTCCGACCGGGACAACATCATGTACCTCTTCGTGTATAACACCCGCACGAAGCAGACCG
>JAGCXP010000002.1 GCA_017961345.1 Bacteroidales bacterium
AAGCTGGACCGCCGCCTCAAGACCGTCTGGGCCAGCTGCGACGCCTCCGTGCTCCGCATCGGGGATACGGCGAAGGCCTCCTTCTCCGCCTGCATGAACGACGACAGCTTCTATGAGGGCGCCAAGTGCGTCTGGACGAGCAACAACCCGGCCGTGGCCACCGTCGCCCCGGACGGCACGGTGAAGGCCGTGTCGATGGGCGTCGCCACCGTGACCTGCACCGTCACCATCGACGGATGCTCCAAGGAGGACACGTTCGCCGTGAAGGTGATGCCGGACCTCGCGCTCGCGAGCCTGAAGGTCGGCGGCAAGGTCGTGAAACTCGGCGACGCCGCCTCCCTGAGCTACCTGCTCAAGCCCGGCAAGGCCCCGGTCGTGGAGGCCGTGGCGGCCAATCCGGCCATCGACGTGACCGTGAAGCAGGCGGAAGCCGTGCCTGGCACGGCCGTGGTGACCCTTCACGACGGCCAGACCGGCGACAGCCGCAAGGTGATGGTGAACTTCGGCACGAAGGGCGCCTCCGACACCTTCCGCAAGGGGACGCTGAACGAAGCCTGGCACTGGGTCCGCGAGGATCCCACCGCCTGGGTGCTCTCCAGCGCGAACGGCCTCGTGCTCACCGCCGGCAAGGGTGACATCGCCCAGGGCGGCAATGCCGCGACCAACATCCTGCTCCAGAGCGCCAATTCCGACTGGACTGCGGAGGCGAAGATGGCCTGCGCCCCGGCTCCGCCGGCCCAGAACGCGGGCCTCGTGGCCTACCAGTGCGACGACAACTTCGTGAAATTCGTGCGCACGGCCACATTCAACTTCCGCCGGCCGGCCGAGCCCGGCGCCGCGCCTTCTCCGGGTCAGCTGCAGCTGATGGTGGAAGAGAACGGCCAGCAGAAGAGCGTGGCGACCCTGCCCCTGGACGGCATCGTGGGCGCGGACAACGTCCTCTGGCTGCGCCTGGACAAGCAAGGTGACACCTACACCGCCTTCTACTCCGTGGATGGCAAGAAATTCGAGAAGATGGGCACGGCCCAGGCCGTCCTGAAAGACGTGCAGGTGGGCGTAATCGCCTGCGAGGGCGAGATGCCGATGATGATGCGCGGTGGCGGCGGCGCCCGCCGGGGTGGCATGCCGATGCCGCAGGCCGAGCCGCTGAAGGCCACCTTCTCCAACTTCAAACTGGTCAGCCGCGGCCTCAAGTAATGAAGCTCCGGCACCTCCTCTTGACGCTTCTCCTGTCCGTAGGCTGCCTGACGGCCCACGGACAGGATTTGCGTACGGGGGTTGCGACCGCAGACGGCGGTTTCCTCGTCGCCGGAGATTATCTCGCGTGGCTGGACGCGGATGGAACTGTTCTGCGAAAACGGCCGCTGGAGCGCCCCCTGACGGCCTTGGCCGCCGTAGGGGAGCGCTTGTTCGCACTTGACGACAGGGGGCGCGACCTGCTCCGCCTGGCCCCCGACGGGGGCGTCGCGTCGCGGGAAAAACTGCCCGTGAAGGGCGTCCTGCGCGCCCTTGCGGCCGACGGGAATACCCTGTGGGCCGTCACCGACGCCGGAGAGATCGCGCATCGGAAAGATGCGTCCGGCTGGACGGTCTTCGATTTCAACGCCCAATACGGCGGTTTCTATCCGTCGATGGATTTCCGGGCCGTGGCGGCCGGCGGCGGCAGCGTGATGGTGGCGGGGCTCGGCCCAGACGGCTCGCCCGCCGCGTACACCTCCGCCCGCGGCACGGTCTGGTCCGAGCGCCCGCTGGACTATACAGAGCAGGGACTTCCGTGCCTGTTCACCGCCGAGCCTCTCTCCCTGAGCTACGATGCGCCCCAGGACCGTTATTACCTGGCGGGCGCCGGCGGCGCTTTGCTCGCCCTCCCGTCCTGTTCCCACTGCAACGGCCTTACCCGCTACCCGGTGTTCACCCTATTCGCGCGGGTCGCAGGAGGTACAAAAAACCTGCTCCTCGGCAGCGATGGGTTCCAACGCGTCGAGGAGCGGTAATGAAAGGGCGATGACTGCGCTTACTTCTTGAAGAAGCGGTTGTAAAGGCCCAGGAAGCCGGCGCCGTGGCGGGCTTCGTCCTTGGCCATCTCGTGGATGGTGTCGTGGATGGCGTCATAGCCGAGCTGCTTCGCGCGGGTGGCGATGGCGAGCTTGCCTTCGCAGGCGCCGGCCTCCGCCTCGTAGCGCTTCTTGAGGTTCGTCTTGGTGTCCCAGACGACTTCACCGAGGAGTTCGGCGATGCGGGCGGCATGGTCCGCTTCCTCGAAGGCGTAACGCTTGAAGGCGTCGGCAACCTCCGGGTACCCCTCGCGTTCGGCCTGGCGGCTCATCGCGAGATACATGCCCACCTCCGAGCACTCGCCCTTGAAGTGGTCCTGCAGACCGGCCCAGACCTCCGGATCGCAGCCCTTGGCGACGCCGAGTTCATGCTCGCAGGCCCACATGGGCTTGCCGGCCTCTTCCTTGATTTCGACGAACTTTTCGGCCTTCGCGTGGCAGATAGGGCACTCTGCAGGCGGGTTCTCGCCTTCGTAAACGTATCCGCACACGAGGCATCTGAATTTCTTTTTCATGTTTGGGTATCCTTTTAGTGTTGTTTGGAATTATTCTATTTACAAAGATAAGAATATTCCGCGTCATTTGCAACAGCCCTGCGACAGATTGTGGAAAGGAAGATAAACAGAGCGACTGGCTTATGGGCGCAGATCGTTGAGGTTTACTGGTCGGGGCAGGAAGGAACACCTGAGACAAGTTCTTTCATCATCGGAATGACATTTCCTTGTTGCTTATCTGTGGTATCGAATCCACATTTTTCGTAAAAACCCTCGGCCGAATAATGCTTGTTTATGAAAGCGCCTACAGTGAGGAAAGCGATGGAATTATGTCGGCAGTTATCTTCTATGGCCTGGAGGATAAGTCTTCCGATTCCCTTGTCGCGGTACTCTTTTTTTCACGGCGATGAAATCCATTTCTTTAGATTCGTAGGTGACTTTATTTTGATAATCAACCATTATTGATTATCTTGCAATAATCCGGGAACCCGTGGTGAAAAGTCGTATTGTTACCAAGATAATCGTTTCCTTATGACCCCTCTTCGTGTTATTAGAATCTTTTTGGCCTCTTCCATTACTGAGTTGAAGGAAGAGCGGAACAAGTTGGGCGAGTATCTTTCCGGTGCTGATATCCAAAATCTGTTCTTTCATGACCATGTGGTCATCCAGTTGGTCCGGTGTGAGGATATCTATTCGGGAAGTGATGGGAAAACAGACCCGCAAGAGCTTCTGAATCGCCGGTTGCGGGAATGCGAAATGTCGGTATTCCTTTTCAAAACCAAGGCTGGGCCCAGGACGGTTCAGGAATTCGAGGTGGCAAAAACCCTTCAGAAAGAAGGAAAGCACACGATGTATGTGTATTGCAAGAGCATTCCGTGGGAGAATCGAAGCCCGGAACTGAAGCAGATCATCCAACGGCTGGACGATGAAGGACCCGATTGGGACTCTTTCGAAAGTGTGGGAGATGTGAAGGCTGCATTCATCAAGGGACTACTCAAATACGAGCACGGGTTATTGGTAAGTCTGGGTGAAAGATTCGAGGAGAGTGCCGGGGCCACACAGTTTTGGTCCCAAATGGAACGGATAGAAAAGTCGGGGGAAGACAGTTTGAAACGATATGCTTTTCATAAGAAGCACGAAATCCGGTCCCAAAAAGATGTTCATCAAGCCATCGGGGAGTTGGTTTCTCAAGTGGGGACTATTATGGAGGACTCCTCCAAGACAATCGCTGACAAGATTTTCCGTACGCATGAGGTTTATCAAAAAGCTGACCGATGGGCTTCGGAGACGGAGTATGACCAAAAGCAGCACTGCCAACTGCTTTTTGATTATGCCGGTTTTCTTTATGAACATGGCCTGTATGATGACGCCACGAGAATCTATTTTCGTCAAATAACCCTCGCCGAAGCACTCTATGGGGACTCACACGAAATTACAGCCGCCTCCTATAACAACATCGGCAGCGTGTACGAACATAAAGGCGATTACGCGAAGGCCCTGGAATACTATGGCAAGGCCTTGTCGGTGCATGAGAGCGTCCTCGGCGAGGACCACCCCTCCACGGCAACGTCCTACAACAACATCGGCCTCGTGTATAAGGCCCAAGGCGATTACGCAAAGGCCCTGGAATACCTGGAAAAAGCCTTGGCGATATTCAATGCCAAGTTAGGGAGTGAGCATCCTAATGCAAAGAGTGCAAGGAATAATATCGAAGCCATCAAGGCTTCCATGGGGGAGGCTTGAATGTCCTTAAATATGTTGAACAGTTCGACGAAATCACAAATAGCGCAGCACGCAAGTACCAGTCGGATCTTTTACAGTTCATGACCAGAAGAGTATAATACGGCAACAAAAAAGACATACAATAATGGATTACGGAATAGTTTATTTGCTGACAAACCCAGTGATGCCTGGTCTCGTAAAGATTGGCATGACGGCCCAAGATGATATCGACAAACGGATGAAGGAACTATACACCACCGGCGTACCTGTTCCGTTTGAGTGTAAATTCGCCTGTAAGGTAAAGAAAGGTGACTGCCTTAAGATTGAGAAAGCGCTTCACAAAGCCTTTGACCCACAACGCGTCAATCAGAACCGCGAGTTCTTCCGTATCAACGTTGAACAGGCGCAAGCAATCCTTGAACTATTCCATCATGAAGATGTAACCGAAGATGTGAGTGAGGAAATACAGAACGACCTTACCGATGCTGACAAAGCAGCGAGTTCAAAGGCACAAGCTAAGCGTCCTCCTCTCAACTTTTACGAAATGGGGTTGCAAAAAGGTGATATACTGCATTGGAAAGATGATCCCTCCATCTCGGTTACTATAATCTCTGATCGTAAAGTCTTGTATGATGGTGAAGAGACTTCTATCAGTGCCCTTTCAGCAAAACTGAAAAGCTACAAAGTCAAATATATTTCCCCCGGAGCCTATTGGATGTTCAACGACAAACTCCTCGGCGATATTTATGACGAAACTTATCCATTTGAGGAATAGGAACATACATCGATGTCGGACTCTTCGGCCATAGTGGCGACAACGAAGTTTGGACCCAAGGCACCATGGAGAGCTGGATGATATGCACAAGCGCAGAATCGACATGGCCGGCCATTCGGATGCCGAGATGTCCGAAGCTTTTTGTAACTTGCGAAACTAAAGATTTGTGACGTATGAAAAAGTTGACAAAACTGAGTGTTCAATGGTTCTACGACCTTCTGGAGAGGGGCGAGTGCGACCATAGAGTATATACAAACGCTAAGTAGATATGACATTTAAGTTCAACAATACAGCAGTACCATTCCTCCCCGGCAGGGTACGGCTCAATTACATGCGGACCACCCACTTCTCCCGCAATCCCAAGATTGCCACTTTCATGAAAGAGTATGAATTTATCCGTGAGTTCGGCGAAGGGGTTGACCGGATGTACAGGGAGTTGGAGGAGGGAGGCTGGCCGAAGCCTATATTTAGGCAGGATGATTTTATGCTTCGGGCATCTTTAGTTGCAAATCAATCTGGATCAGAAACTTCACCAGATGTTCCAAATGATCCAAATCCGATCCAAATGGATTTGAATGGTCAAATTCTGTCAATAATCGAGTCGAATCCTTCGGTTTCTAGAAGAGAACTCGCTGAGCGTCTTGGAATTAGCGAACGGAGAACCCGCGATATCCTTAAAGAAATGCAAGAAGGACAAAAGTCGGATGAAGAAAGATATTCTCGAATATGTTGAAGAGTTTGGCGAGATTACCAATAGTGTAGTTAGAGGACACTTAAACTTGCCTGACTCAAGCCGGATGGAAGTGTCCAGGTTGTTAAGCGAGTTGGTGCAGGAAGGGAAACTACGTATTATCACTGCCCCTGAGAACAAAAACAGGAAATATGCAAACGCGGATGATAACGCGTAGAACGCTGATATACATATAATTGTATGTTTTTTTTCGTTTGCAATTCGTTTGCAATTCGTTTGCATATTGTAAATACTGAAAACGCGGATTAGTATGAAATTCAAATTCAAAATACAGCAGTACCAGTCGGATGCCGTCGAGAGCACCGTGGGCATTTTCGCGGGTCAGCCGTCCTGGGATGGTTTCCAATTTCGGCGCGACCTTGCCAAGTAGTTACGCGAGATTTACGCGAGATTTACGCGAAATGAAGATTTTGTTCAAAACACTTGATGAAAACGACAGAAGACTATAGAACGTTACCGGAGGGCCAGACCTTCGACAAGAAAAGCGCCAGAATTGAGCCCAAAGCATTGGCAGTCATCATGGTAGCGATGGCCAATGCGGATGGCGGCACGATAGTGCTCGGCATTGAAGATGACGGTTCGGTCTCCGGTATCGACGGGATGGAGGAACATATCAACGACCTGCTTCGAGTACCCTTCGACTATTGCGTCCCTTCGGTGAATGTACGCCCTCAGCGGATTCCCTGCATCGACAAGGAGGGAATGGAAAACCACATCCTGGTTCTCGAAGTCGAACAGAGTTCCGCCATGCACGCCACCACCGCCGATGAGGCGTACTACCGCGTTGGAGATAAATCGAAGCGGCTTTCCTTCGACGACCGCATGCAGATCATGCTGGCCAAAGGGGTGCAGTACTATGAGGATTACCCGGTGGCAAGGGCGACAGTCGAAGACTTGGACCTGGAATTTGTGTCAAGTTATTGCAGCAGGATCGGCTATCCGAAAGATGCATTGACTTTCCTTCGTACCAATGGCGATTATGTCGTGGTAAAAGATGGCAAGGAACAGGTCAGCGGCGCCGCCATTTTGTTGTTCGGAAAAGATCCCCAACGATTCTTCCAACGGGCCTATGTCCGGTTCATCCGGTACGAAGGAACGGAGGAAAAGGTGGGACGCGAAATGAATGTGATCAAAGATGTCATCTTCAGGGGACGGATTCTGGAGATGACTCAATCCGCCATCGCTTTTGTAAAGACGCAGATAAAAGAGAGAACATATTTGGGACCCGACGCGCGCTTCGTGACGGAGCCGGAGTATCCCGAATTCTGTTGGACGGAACTTATCGTCAATGCCGTTGCCCACCGCGACTATTCCATCCTGGGGACGGATATCCAGATCAAGTTGTTCGATGACCACTATACTGTGGAAAGTCCAGGTATCCTTCCCGGCAGGGTACGGCTCAATAACATGCGGACCACCCACTTCTCCCGCAATCCCAAGATTGCGGCATTTATGAAAGAGTATGAGTTCATCCGCGAGTTTGGCGAAGGCGTGGACCGGATGTACAGGGAGTTGGAGGAGGGAGGATGGCCGAAGCCCATCTTCAAGCAGGATGATTTCATGCTTAGGGCGAGCCTTTCATCGCAGTTTGCATCAAAAGCTTCTTTGGAAGCTATAACATCTAACGAGAAAGATGAACGCAGTCCGTCACGAGACGTCACAAGTTTGTCACAAGTCTTGTCACAAGTCTGTCACAAG
Organism: Bacteroidales bacterium; assembly: GCA_017961345.1. GTDB lineage: Bacteria > Bacteroidota > Bacteroidia > Bacteroidales > UBA932 > Cryptobacteroides. The sequence continues at coordinate 7,495 of JAGCXP010000002.1, forward strand.
TTGGAGCAGCGGTTTTATGCAAGTGCAATAAAAGTTTTGGCAGAATTGGCAAAAGAGCCCCAATCGTTAAAATCTCTCATGACATTGACCGGAGACACGAATCGGGGAAGATTCAAGAACAATGTTATACGGCATATCATGGATGCTGGTTTCGTTGAGCCAACCATCACAGACAGCCCGAACAGCCCAAAACAGAAATATACGTTGACAGTCAAAGGTGAAGAATTGATGAAGTCTTATGAAGTTTAAGTTCAAAATACAAGTCCTGAAGGACATTGCCGACCGTCTCACACAGCGGTTTGGTTTCACTGAAGATGAGATGGTGTACGCACTGCGTACACAATGGACTTGGACGCATCTCCGGTCCCTGATAGCCGTAAAGGTATGACACCATTTCTCAAACAGGTCGCGGCCCATTATCTCGCGACGGACATAGAAGGGACTTGCTTCGTTTTCCCGAACCGGCGGTCGGCCGTGTTCTTCCGGAAGTACCTCGGCGACCTCCTGCGGGAGGGCGGCGCGGACCGGCCGATGCACGCGCCCCAGTCCCTGACCATCAACGATTTCTTCTACAAGGTCTATGGCGGCGAAGTGACGGACCGCATCCGTCTCTTGCTGGAGCTGTACGAGTCCTACAAGACCGTGTAT
>JAGCXP010000023.1 GCA_017961345.1 Bacteroidales bacterium
CGTCCCACTCCTTTCATTCAGGCACAAAGCTCCCCGATCCGTTCCTCCCGTACCCTTCTACCATCGGTCGAAGGGAACGAGAAAGGGCAGCGTACCCTTCTACCGCCGGTCGAAGGATGCGGGTTCAGCGCCCTGGAGACAAGTACCGGCTTCACCGGCACCGCCATCCCGCTGAACTGGCAGTGGCACGGCAAGCCCGGCGTGGATTGGGCTATGCCCAACCCCTCCGAGGACTGCCTGCGCCTCAACTGCCTCGCCCACAACGCAGGCTGGCGCAACCTTTGGGACACTCCGAACCTGCTGCTGGAAAAGATTGTCGGGCCGTCCACGGAACTGACGGCCAAGCTGGTCTTCCGTCCTGCCTACACTGGCGACCGCACCGGACTCATCGTTATGGGACTCGACTATTCCACCCTGGAACTGTACTATGATGGCTCCCAGGTATTCCTCCAGCGTCGGACCTGTTCCGATGCCGACAAGGGAACGGCCGAACTCATCACCGAATCCGTTCCCATTCAGGACTTGCCTCTGTCAGAGGCCGGGAAACCCTACTGCACGGTTTATGTCCGCGTCAGCTTCCACGATAATGCCGAATGGCCTCCGATCGTCAAATGTGACTTCTCATATAGCCTGGACGGAAAACGCTTCCGGCCGATAGGACAGGCTTTCACCGCCCGGGAAGGCCAATGGATCGGTGCCAAGACCGGCTTTTTCGCCACCGCCGACATCAAGAAAAACGACGGCGGCTCAGTCGAAGTCTTCTGATCTACACCCTCAGACCACCAATTCACCGCACCCTGTTTGGCAAGGTGCGGTTTTTCTTCCTCCCTTACGGGTACGATTTATGCAGACCCATCCCCGGAACAACCAGACTGACAGAATGACACCGAAAAACATAGAGAAATACCAGGACCGCTACAACGAGCAGGACTTCATCGCCAAGGTCACCAAGGCCGCAAAGAAAGCCGGCATCAAGGTGGTGTACCTTGCGCTGATCCTGTATTATGTGCTCAAGAGCCCCAAGGTCAAGATGGCCGACAAGGGCAAAATCTGGGGCGCACTCGGCTATTTCATTCTCCCGATAGATTTCATTCCCGATTTCATCCCCATTGCGGGATATACCGACGACCTCGCAGCCCTGCTGTGGGCTTTCTATTCAGTCGCAAAAAACGTAACGCCCGAGATAGAATCCCAGGCGAAACAAAAACTTCACGATTGGTTCGGCGACTACGACGAGACGGAAATCATCATCGAAAAGAACCCCGACAACGATCCCGACATAGACGTCCAGGGCTGACCGGCGCATTACACGCCAGCAGAGCCTACAGGACCTTTGCGGTGACCGCGGTGATCATATCCTTGCGGTCTTCGGTCTCCTCGACATAGGAGCAGTCCAACTTGATCTCGCCGGATTTCTGGCCGGAGCTGACAGTGCCAGTGTAGGTGACTATGCTGGCGCCGTTGTATGTTGCCTCAAGATAAATACGGTAAGTTCCCTTTGCAACCGGCTTCCCTGCCTGGTCCGTGAAATCCCAGGTAAACGTCTGGACACCGCTCTGGGCAGGCGTAGCTCCGGTAAATGCGTCCATCTGCTCATCAGTCAGGTTCTCTGCGCCGACGTGGCTCACCCAAGTAGGCATACAGGAAGGGCGGAAGGTATAGCCGCGCACAGGCTTGGAGCCGTCGCGGCTGCGTCCCTTGGATGTGAACTCTGTGACGAAGAGGGTCTTGACCACCTCGCCAGAGGCGTTCTCCACCCAAACCGCGTATTGGTTGGAGCCGGGACCGGATTTCTTGTTATAGTTGAAGGATATCTCAAGCTCGCCGGGCTTGGAAGCGCAGGCGGCGAGAAGCGTCGAAGAGACGCAAACGATCAGGAGTGAAAGAATCTTTTTCATAGTGAAAACCATTGATTTCTACAAATATAGGAAAAAAGCGCGACAATGGTGCAGTGATAGCTCCGCAAAGGGCGAATTCCACATCAAAGCGGCTGGAAAGAGTAGCCGAGGCGATAGAGTTCGACCGATGCGCCGATCTGATACATTACCTTGACGCTACGGATGAGGACATAGTAAGCCTCGATGCTCTGCGACTCGAAGCCCTCACGGCGGATGAGCGTGAGGACGAGCGTCGCGCAGCGGCTGAGCATCGAGCTGATATCAGAGGCGTTCTTCGAATCCAGGGCATATCCCAACACATCACGGAGTATATGCTCATCCATATCGTCGAATCCCCTCCTGCCATAATAGGAAGCATAAGTATCGGAAGAATGCTTCCGCCAGTCTTCGTCCCAGTGGCGGGCGACACCCATTCCGAGGAAAGCCGCCCAAGCAAGCGAGACCTCGGGATAGGAATTGAACTCGTGTACGGCGTCGATCATATAGTCACGGCCGAACTCGTCCCACTTTGCGTCGATGTCGTCCGAGTGAAGAAGCTTGCCGTTCATCATCTCGAACTCGGTGCAGAGCTTGATGAGCTCCTGCCTGAGTTTCACTTCGAATGCGTCGTAGATTGCCGTTCTGTTATCATCCATACTCCAACCGTCTAACGGGAGATCCGATTCGTCAAATAAAGGGAATGACGATTGCTCCCATTAAGCTACGCAAAGATAGCAATTCCGCCGTTTTTTCCTATTTTTGTAAAAGCTCCATCGACCCCCGTGCGGGAATTGGCCCGTTTTCCGCACAGACGGGCCCGGAAAGCCCAAACGGTGCGGGAATTGGCCCGTCTTCCGCACAAACGGGCCCGAAGAGGCAGAACCGTGCGGGAATTGGCCCGTTTTCCGCACAAATGGGCCCGAAGAGGCAAAACCGTGCGAGAATTGGCCTGTTTCACGCACAAACGGGCCCGGAAAGCCGGAACCGTGCGGGAATTGGCCCGTTTCACGCACAAACGGGCCCGGAAAG
>JAGCXP010000024.1 GCA_017961345.1 Bacteroidales bacterium
ATTGTACGTGGCCGATTCGCTGGGAATGGTCGAAGCCATCCCTGTCGAACGCGCTCCCTTCTCCATTGTCACGTTCTTCATCGAAGGCGGTCTTGGCGGAATGATCGTCATCACCGTTCTCCTGATTGCCCTGCTGGCGGCTGCCTGGAAGGCACCGAATTGGGTCAAGGAAATCGGCATCGCCGCCCTGGTCGCCGGCGTGTTCTGGACTGTATGCGGCCTCAGCCAAGCGGCAGGAGTGATCCAAACCGTCGGTGACATCTCGCCCGCGGTCGTTTGGGGCGGCGTCAAGGTGATGACAATCCCGCTGCTCTACGGCCTGGTCATCTATTTCCTCTCCCTCATCATCCGCATCATCCAGAAGCCGCGGATCTGAACGACGCTTTTTTCGGCATAAAGCCAACCTTTCCGGTCTGGTTTGCGTTAAAGAAGTGAATATACCTTTGTATGATTATGATTCCATTAGTTGCAAGTGATGCTGTCCGCATCAGTGAAGGTGTGATAAACCTTCTTTGGCGAACCGGCGTGTTCGTTGTCCTGCCCATTGTCATCGTTTCCCTTTTGGTAAAATCTCGAAAGCATGAGATTAACAGAAGGACGGAGGTGATGCTCAAAGCGGTCGAGTCCGGCACCCAACTATCTCCGGGGTGGTTTGAAAAAACATTCCCAGAAAAGCAGTCGCAACGGCTGACGGCCGGCATCACATGGTCTGTGATCGGCATCTTCCTTACCATTGCCGCGGTCGTGATGCTTGTCCTGCTTACTAAAGCGGGATCCGACGAGGAGGGCATTGCCATAGTCGTCTCCCTGGGAGCGGTTTTGGCTGGAATTGCTCTGGGCGTGGGTGTCGGCAAATGGATCGCTTATTCGGTTGCGAAGAAGAATGCCGAGTTGTTCGCCGGCCACGTTAAGGAAGACGGACAGGACTGACGGATGACCCGGGAGCAGTTCATCTTTGAAGTGCGCGTGTGTCAGGGACCGTTGAGGCGGTTCCTGACAACGATGTGCAATGGTGATTCCGCCCGGGGGGATGATCTGGCACAGGAGACTATGTTGCGGGCCTGGCTTGCTTCCGACCGCTTCCGGGGCAGTTTCCGTCCCTGGCTGTTCCGCATTGCCTACAACGTGTTTGTCGATCATTTCCGGAGGCAGCCTCAAGGCATCGACACAATGGATGATGTCTGGATGGAGCGCGTGCCGGCTGATGCCGACGCAGACAAGGCCTTCCGCCACGAGGCACTGACCCAAGCTCTGGGCTGCCTTCCGCTTAAGGAACGCACCGCCCTTATCCTGCATTATTGGGAAGATCTGCCGGTGAAGGAGATTGCCTCCGTCATGCGGGTACCGTCCGGCACAGTCAAATATTGGCTCCATCAGGGCCGGAATCATCTTAAAGCCTTACTTCAGCATGAATGACATTGAAGAAATCTTGCGTCAAAATAAGCCTTCTATGCCCACAGGAGAGACCTTCCTGGTCGAACTGAATGCGAAACTGGAAGCGGCCGAGACTGCCAAGGACCTGGTTGCCCGTGAAAGGCGGCGGGGTCGAATCGCCGTGCTGCTGGCCGCCGTTATCGGTATTACACTCGGCTGCCTGTCCGCCGCGCTGATACCCCTTCTAACGTCCCTTTCGTGGCCGCGTTTGCCGCTGCTTCCTCAGGCTCGGGATTTCCTGACCCAATGGCCCTATTTCTGGCTGGCCCTGTTCTCCCTGTCCATGCTTTTGATAGGTGTGGTAGGCCTTACCCGGGAATCATATTAGTACGGTGCTACGAAAGGATACAATGCTGTGTTTCATTCCTTTCGTGGTAGCGAAACAACTATTTCTTGTGAAACTGTAGCGACGAAAGGAAGATACAAATGTGATTTTTCCTTTCGTCATAAAAAAGAAACTTGCAAGGGAAAAATAGTTGGTGTAGGAATTAATTGTTAATTTTGGAATTAATTGTTATGAAAACCCTACGCTCCAAAATCGCGGCGCTGCGCGCCCCAGTGGTTGTCTTGACCATATTTGCGGTGGCCATCGGCACGGCGGCGTGTTCGTCCGGGAAATCGGGCGAAGATACGCAGTGGGCGACGATGGGGAAGACGGAGCCTCAGAAGTCGGCCCATAAGATGCCTCCGGTCTCGAAACTCCGCTTGGACGGGACGCTCCGAGGAACGGTGAAGGACGAAGAAGGCCAGCCGTTGCAGGGTGTAACGGTGTATGCGCTCATCCCGGATGACCCGCACGTTTTCGGGAATGTGACGGATGCTGCCGGGCAGTATGAGATCAAGTTCCCGAAGAAATGGGCGACGGAAGTCCAATTCTCCATGCTGGGCAAGGAGAAAGTGACCCTTCCCATCGGCAAGAAGAAAAAGATAGATGTGGTCCTGAAGGATGAAGCGCTGGAACTCGACCCAGGCTACCTCGACCAGCCAACCGGCGCCTTCCGCATCGTCCAGCCGGAATAGAACTGTGTGGCGAGGAAGGTGTCGGCCCTGTTTGGGGAAGGTGTAAAAAAAGATACGTCACCTTCCCCGTTAAATC
>JAGCXP010000025.1 GCA_017961345.1 Bacteroidales bacterium
GCGCTCGGTCGTCGCCTGCCAGTCGGTGCTGGAAGCGAGTCGCTCGGCTTCCTCGCAAAGGGCTTCTTTCTTCTGCTGATTGGCCAGCAGGTCTTCCTTCACGCTGCCGTAGAATTCCTTCTTGGCGGCAAAAAACTTGTCGCAGGCCGCACGGAAACGTTCATAGACTTTCCGATTGTCCTTCGGAGCGGCAAAGCCGGTTTCCTTCCATTTCTTCTGAAGGTCGCCAATCTCACGGGCGGCGGCGTTCCAAGCCTCCGAACTCTTGAACTCGCGGGAAACAATCTCCTCGAGCTGTTCGCAAAGCCCCTGTTTGGCGGCGAGATTGGCCTCGAACTCCGCCTTCATCCCTTCGAAATGAGCCTGATACTTCTTGTTGATAATCGCCGTGGCCGCCTTGAAACGCTCCCAGATTGCCTCCCGGTTCTGTTTGGACACCGGGCCGTATTCCTTCCACTCCTCATGGAGTTTCTGGAGTTTCTTGAAAGCCTCCACGACATTCTCATCCTCGGCGAGCTTCTCGGCCATTTCGCAGAATTTCTCCTTGACTTCGAGGTTTTTCTTGAAATCCAGATCGCGCAGTTCGCGGTCAATGCTCACGCGGTCGTAGAATTTCTCGACATAAAGATGATAGGTATCGTTGATGTTGCGCGCCTGGACGGCGGGAACGGGTCCTACCTGTTTCCAGCGGTCCTGAATGGCCCGGAATTCCGGGAAGGTCACATTCACCTCCTCCTCTTTCTCCACCAGGGCTTTCAGATCGGCGATGATGGCCTCTTTCAAGGCCAGATTGGCTTCTTTTTCCGCCTCCAGTTTGCTGTTGAACGCGGCCCGTTCTTTCTTATAGGCTGCATAGAAAGCCTTGAAGCCCTGTTCAATGACATCGAAAGGATTGGCCTCTGACGGCTCTGCGACCGGCGCTTCAACCGGAGTCTCGGCCGTATCTTCGGCAGACTCCGCCTCGGGCGTCTCAAACACTTCTTCTTCGTATTTGGCGGGTTCGTCCACGCCGGCACCGTAACCGGCCGCCTCTTTTTCCTTGATCAGTTTCCGATAAAATGCGGCCTTGAGCGCCTCGGCTTCTTTGCTGCGTTCCATCCGGTCCTCGGCCTTGGTCAGGGCCTCGAAAAGGGCTGAGATTTCCGCGAGGGTCTTGTCCGCGAAATTGAATTGAGGGTTGTTCTGTTGTTCTTCCATTCTGTTTTCACTATGCCGCACAGGGCCGGCAATCCTTGTAAATCTTGCAAATATACGCAGAAAAATCTATTTTTGCAGAAAATTACGGGGAAGTTTATGCGCATAGACATCATATCGGTCGTACCCGAGCTGCTCGAAAGCCCGCTGGGTCACTCCATCGTGGGCCGGGCCATCCGAAAGGGCATTGTAGAAATTCATGTCCACAACCCCCGCAAATACGGAAAAGGCTCGCATCAGCAGGTGGACGACTACAGCTATGGCGGCGATGCCGGCATGGTGATGATGGTGGAGCCCCTGCACAAAATGATTTCCGAGCTGCAGGCCGAGCGCCATTACGACGAGATCATCTACCTGACCCCGGACGGCGAGCAGTTTTCCCAGGGCATCGCCAACGAACTTTCCCTCAAGGAGAACATCATCCTGCTCTGCGGCCACTACAAGGGCATTGACCAGCGCATTCGCGAGCATCTCGTTACCCGCGAAATCACGGTTGGCGACTATGTGCTCAGCGGCGGAGAACTTCCTGCCGCCATCGTAGCCGACGCCATCGTGCGCCTGCTTCCCGGCGCCATCACCGACGAGACCAGCGCCCTCTCCGACTGCTATCAGGACGGGCTGCTCTCCCCTCCCATTTACACCCGTCCCGCCGAATACAACGGCTGGAAGGTGCCCGACGTGCTGCTGTGCGGCGATCCGGTCAAGATACGCCAGTGGCAGGACGAACAAGCCATCAAACGGACGGCGCAGTTACGCCCGGAACTGTTGAAAAAAGCGGGGCTGGAGGAATAGCGCCGGTTTAGCGCAGGTGGTAGCGGCGAATGACCCAATTTCCGATGGAAATCCAGAGCCAGGCCAGCAGGGCACCGATGACAAATCCCACCGTAATGTCTCCGAGAAAGTGTTTGGCCACGAAAATGCGGCTGATTCCCACGAGCAGGGCCCAGACAATCAGGATGATGCTGCCCGTGCGGTAGATTTTCGTCATCTCGGGATGCGCATTCTTCCAGGGTCGGAAGGCCAGTATCATACACACGGCAAAGCCCATCGCATTGGAGGCGTGGCCCGAAAAGAAGCCGTAGGGATGAGCGGGATGATGGGGTTCCAGGACATGGAGCCCGCGCTCGATCATCTCCGGGTCACAGCAGGGACGAAGACGGCCCACGGACCACTTCACGAGGTTGCACAGCTGGTCGATACAGGTCACACACAGAATGGTGGCCGCAATCATTACCAGTCCCCGTTTCCATCCGAGTTTCCAGATAAGCAGGGCGATAAACGCCGCATACAGGGGCGCCCACACCCATTTGTCGGACATAAAGGACCAAAAGGCGTCCGTGGCAGGACTGTGAAGGGAATTGAGGACCAGCGTGGCGCTCCTGTCCCAGGCTACGATTTTTTCAATCATCGCTCTTAGATTTCATGGGTGGTTTCCGGCTCCTGAGCATTGGGGAGGACCGGTTCGCTGTGCAGCGCCTGCCAGAGCAGGTCTTTCAGTTCCTTCAGGCCCGTTCCTTCGATGGAGGAGATGAAGACGGTCGGAATGCCCTTGGGGAGCGTCGGCTCCATCTCGCGGCGCATCGTCTCGTCGATCATGTCGCATTTGGTGATGGCCAGCACGCGCTGCTTGACCATCAGTTCAGGATTGTACTGACGCAGTTCGCCGAGCAGAATGTCATAATCCTTCCGGAAATCGTCCGAATCGGCCGGAATCATGAAGAGGAGGACGGAGTTGCGTTCGATATGACGGAGAAAACGCAGGCCGATGCCCTTTCCTTCGTGCGCCCCCTCGATGATTCCGGGGATATCGGCCATCACGAAGGACTGCCCGTCGTAGTAATCCACGATGCCGAGATTGGGCTCGAGCGTCGTAAAGGCGTAGTTGGCAATTTTGGGTTTGGCGGCGGTAATGGTGGAAAGAAGCGTGGATTTGCCTGCGTTTGGAAAGCCTACCAGGCCCACGTCCGCCAGCAGTTTCAACTCCAGGATAAACCACCCCTCCACACCCGGCTCGCCCGGCTGGGCATAGCGCGGCGTCTGGTTGGTGGCGGATTTGAAGTTGTTGTTGCCCAGTCCGCCGCGGCCGCCGGCCACGAGGATTTTCTCCTCGCCGGGGTCCACGATTTCGAAGAGCACCTCCCCCGTTTCCGCATCTTTCGCCACGGTTCCGAGGGGCACGTCGAGATAAATATCCTGGCCGTTCCTGCCCGTACGCAGCTGACCGCTTCCCGCCTCGCCCGGCTCCGCCTTGATGTGTTTGCGGTAACGGAGATGGATCAGCGTCCAGAACTGGGGATTGCCCCGCAGGATGATATGTCCGCCCCGTCCGCCGTCTCCCCCGTCGGGTCCTCCTTTCGGAATGTATTTTTCCCGGCGCAGATGCATTGAACCCGCGCCTCCCGCGCCCGAAGCGCAGAATATTTTGACGTAGTCTATGAAGTTGCTGTCGGCCATAACGGCGCAAAGATACGGTTTTTTCCGGGGCGGGCAAAAAAGGGAGCTATTTTTTCGGCACGAAATTCACGAGGCCCACGCCGATGAAAACGAGCAGGCAGGCGGCGACTTTCAAGGGGGTCAGGTGGTCAAGGCCGATAATGAGCGCAATCACCATTGCAATGACGGGTTGCACGTAGGTATACATACACACGACCACCGGGCGCATCCGTTTCTGACCAACGGGAATTAGGAAATAGGCGATAAAGGTGGCGCACACGACCACATAGACGACCTGCCAGAGCACGCCTGTCGGCACGGCTGAGAGGTCGGAGGCCCTGAAAGCGCTGAACGCAAAGGGCAGGGACATCAGCGAAGAGAAGAGGAACATCCATTTCATAAAGGTCACCACCGGGTACTTCTGAATCAGCGGCTTGAAGATGCCCACGTAAGAAGCGAAACAAAGCGTGTTGACCAGCATGCCCAGAATACCGAAGAGCGAAGTGGAATCTGCCCCGGAACGGATGGAAACGCAGTTGAAAATCAAGATAAAGACACCGACCAGGCTCAGCGCGATGCCGCTCACCCCGCTCCAGGTAATCCGCTCCTTGAGAACGATGGCCGAAATGACGAGGGTTGCGATGGGGCTGAGCGTACTCAGGATCGAGGCGTCAATCGCCGTACACTGGGTAATGGCGAAGAGAAACGAAAGCTGCGTCATGAAAAGTCCCAGGAACGAAGCCAGCGCCACCTTTCCCAAATCCCGCCAGGCGACCTGCTCCTTCGGTGCGCTCAGCAACGACCATAGCCAGAACAAGACCGTCGCACCGAACGAACGCAAACAGAACAGCGCCATCGGCGTAATGTTCCCGTCAAGCGCGATATTCTTGCAACTGATAATATTGAAGCCGAAAATCGCGTACGCCGTGAAACACGCCAGGTTGCCGACGAGGATGTCTCTGTTATGATTTTCTGAATGCATTCTTTCTTTTTCCCTCTTTAGGCTTTTAATGTTCAACACCGCCTTCTTCTGGCAGTGAATCCACATCAAATTCCGGTGCGAAGGTACGGATAATTTTCCTATCTTTGCTGCCCCAAAAGCGATTCGATGATCGAAATTCTTCTCCTGGCGATTGCGTTGGCAATGGACTGTTTCACGGTTTCTATCGTCTGCGGCCTGTTGCTCGGCCGCTGGGAAAGCCGACCGATTTTCCGCACCGCCTTTCTTTTCGGCTTTTTCCAGGCCCTGATGCCGCTCATCGGCTGGTTTCTCACGAGCCGTTTCAGCGCCTATCTGGAAGCGTATGACCACTGGATTGCCTTCGGGCTGCTGGCTTTTCTGGGCAGCAGGATGATTCTCGATGCCTTCAAAGAAGAGGAAGCGAAGCACTTCAATCCCCGTGATTTGAAGACCCAGACCGTCTTCGCCATCGCCACCAGCATCGA
>JAGCXP010000026.1 GCA_017961345.1 Bacteroidales bacterium
CGGATAGGTCATCTCGTCCTGAATACGTTTGGCGATTTCGGCGGAGAGGTCCTCGGCCTGCTTGTCGGATACCTGCTCGGCACCGACGATGACACGGAGTTCGCGGCCGGCTTGGATGGCGTAGGACTTGGTCACGCCTGGATAGGAGGCGGCCAGATCTTCCATACCCTTGAGACGCTTGATATAGGAATCAATCACCTCGCGGCGGGCACCGGGACGGGCGCCGGAAATGGCGTCGCCGACGAGCACGATGGGGGCGATGATGGAAGTCATCTCACACTCCTCGTGGTGAGCACCGATGGCGTTGCAAACCTCGGGGCGCTCCTTGTACTGCTCGGCGAGTTTCATACCCAGCAGGGCGTGCGGCAGTTCGGGATCCTCTTCCGACACCTTTCCGATATCGTGGAGCAAACCGGCGCGTTTGGCAATCTTGGGATTGAGTCCCAGTTCGGAAGCCATGATGGCGCAGATGTTGGCCACCTCGCGGGAGTGCTGCAGGAGGTTCTGGCCATAGGAAGAACGGTATTTCATACGACCGATGAGCTTGACGAGCTCGATGTGCAGGCCGTGGATACCCAGGTCGATGCAGGTGCGTTTACCGGTCTCGAGGATCTCATCTTCGAGCTGTTTCTGGACCTTGGCCACCACGTCTTCGATACGGGCGGGGTGGATACGGCCGTCCAGCACCAGCTGGTGAAGGGCCAGGCGGGCCACTTCGCGACGGACGGGGTCGAAAGCGGAGAGCAGGATGGCGTCGGGGGTGTCGTCCACGACGATTTCCACGCCGGTAGCGGCCTCGAGGGCGCGGATGTTGCGGCCTTCGCGACCGATGATACGGCCCTTGACTTCATCGCTTTCAATGTTGAAGACGGTCACGGCGTTCTCGATGGCCGCTTCCGTAGCCGTACGCTGAATCGTGTTGATGACGATGCGTTTGGCCTCCTTACCGGCCGTCAGACGGGCTTCGTCAATCACCTCGTTGATGTAGGACTGTGCCTGCGTGCGGGCTTCATCCTTGAGGTTCTGAATCAGCTGCTCCTTCGCCTGCTCGGCGCTCATACCGGCAATGTTCTCAATCTGACGGATGGCTTCGCCGCGCAAGTGCTCGTACTCTTCCGCCTTTTTGGCAAGGGCTTCGTTCTGCTGCTGCAGGCTCTCCTTGAGCATGTCCGCTTCGTGGTTCTTCCGGCCCAGGTCCGAAGCCTGCTGATTGAGGACGTTCTGCTTCTGATGAAGACGGTTTTCCGCCTCGGCAATCTGCTTGTTCTTTTCGGCCACATACTGCTCATGCTCGCTTTTTAGCTGGAGGAAACGTTCCTTGGCCTGGAAGAGTTTCTCCTTCTTGATGGCCTCGGCTTCCTCGCGGGCGGCGGCAAGGATATCCCCCTTGCGTTTGCTCCCCAGCAGGAAATTGAACAATATGGTGAGCCCGATGCCTACGGCAAGTCCGCAGATGGCTGCAATGATAACGATACTATTCATACAATATCTCCTATATTAAAAAATGACAAAATCCACTTTCGCTTCCGGAAGAGATTCTGCCAACGCAAAGAATATGATAAAAGCCGCCCCCGTATTCGCCAGGGAAACCTGACAGACAGGATTTGGGCTCCGGAAAAGTTCAGAAATCCTGCTCGGTGGCAGGCACGACTTCCCATTCCGAGTCACCCGGTACCATAATAGTGTTGTTTCACCCGAATATGGCAGGGCGGCTACTTATCAGTATTGTCAAGATAGCGGTCCAACTGGCCGTGCAGGGCACTCAGTTCCCCGTTTATCCGTTCGATTTCCTTTTGAAACTTCAGGCGGGCCTTGCATTCGTTGAAGGCGACAAAAGTCAGCAAGTCCTCGATGGGCTTTCCGGAGAACTGCGTCCGGCGCACATCGATGGTCTTATCAATGACAGCGGCGGCCTGACGATACAACTGTTCTTCCTCCTCGCTGCGGGCCGTGATGGCAAACACCTTCCCGGCGACTTTGATGTTGGTTTTCCGCTCTTCCATGCCCCTACCCTATCATTGCAAGGCATTTGTCTATCTGACGGATCAGGCTGTCTATCTTGGCCTTCGCCTCTTCACTCCCCTTTCCGTCCGCCGTCAATGCCGACTTCAGTTTCAATGATTCAATCGTCTGCTTCAATGCGTTGATTTCTTCCTTCGCACCGTCCACTTCCGCCTGTTTCATCTTCAACTGCTCATTCAGTTTCTCGTTATCCGCCTTCAGGACTTCCAAACGGGAAATCATCTTCTGAATGTCGTATTGAATCTGTTCGAGCATGATCCGTTTCGCAAACGAAAGTTTGACTTACAAATATAATAAAACTTCCGCCTATTTCAAAATTTTGTTAAAAGCGGAGTCTGTCTGCCGACTAAAAAGCCGCGCGCCTTATTGCCGGAAACAGCGGACGGAGCGGCCGTAAGCCCGGCTATAGTTGTTCGATGTGTAGACACTGCCATAGCTATCGAGGCCAAGGCTGCATGCGTAGAAGTCACTCGTCGTGCAGGACCACCAGTAGCCGCGTACACCGACATTGTCCAAACTGGCATCCCCATCACTCAGACAACCCGCAGCCGGATACCAGATAGCGTTGTAGTTACCGAACTTCCCGCTGAAATCTATCCCCTTTTTCGTCGCGTCCCAGGTATAGGAGAAAGAATCCGCTCCGGCCGCTTTGGCCCACACGCCGGTATTCCCGCCGTCGGGAATCCGCCAGCCCGGAGGGCAGGGGTCATAAAGGCCTTTTGAAGATTGCCAGCGGGTGTTGTCCGTGCTTGTATTACCTGAATAATACCAGTCATAATTCATGGAATTATACTTAATGAACGTCGTGGGGTTGGCTACGACATAGTCAATCGTACCGAACATTGCGTTCGATTGAACCGGAGTGGGCCAGGAACTGAGCGTGGATGCCGCCTTCGTACTGGAAGCAATATTGTTGCAGCCGAAAAAGATGAAATGCTGGGATTCTTCATCTGAAGAAGCGTCGCGGGAACAAAGGGTGCCGGTTCAACGCCACCACCACCTCCTTCTCCTCCAGAGGCATTTTCTTTCTTACAGGCGGAAAGAAGGGTGACACAGAGGACTGCCGCAAAAAGCAGGGCCGAGCCCCATCGGTTCATTCGTTTACGAAATTTTTCTCTGGAAACAAAAAAGGTCAGCGGATGCTGACCTGAATTTTGGTTGCGGGAGGAGGACTCGAACCTCCGACCTCCGGGTTATGAGCCCGACGAGCTACCAACTGCTCTACCCCGCGATGTGGACTGCAAAGGTAAGCATATTTTTCCAAACTGCAAATTTATTTTGGAAACAGCCGGACGGTTAGCGAACGCGAGACAACTTCGATGTTGCCATCCGCACCACCCAGAGGGCGAGCAGCAGGAGGAAGAGGAAGGTACAGACCCGGCCGGTGATATCGCCATGACGGACGAAGAAGGTCTGCGCATCGTTGAGCTGAATCTGTCCGCGCAACACCTCGCGCTGCCACCAGGAGGTCCGGGCAACGATTTCACCCCGCTGGTTGATAATGGCACTGATGCCCGTATTGGCGCTGCGGGCCACATCCCGCCGCATTTCAACCGCACGCAACCGAGCAAAATCCAAATGCTGGCGATAGCCGGGCGTATCCCCCCACCAGGCGTCGTTGGTGATGACGCAAAGCGCACGGGCACCCTTCAGCACGAACTCGCGGCAGTAATCCCCGAAAATGGACTCATAACAGATAATCGGAGCGACCGGGATGTCCGGATTGCCGTAACAGTACAGCAGGGAGGGCTCTTTCTGGCCGACACAACGGGCCATCACTCCGCCGAGCACTTCATCGTCAAATTTGCCGAGCAACGAAGGAAAGGGCGTGCTCTCGGTGGCGGGGACGAGACGGGATTTGTGATAGATATCCAACCGCCCGGCATCCGCATTGAAACTCAGGGCGGAATTGTGAGACTCGTACCAGAGCCCGTAACGAAGCGGCCGCGCCGTCGCGGAAGGACGGCTGATCTTGCTGATACGCGTATAGGCGGAAGCCCCCATCAGCAGCGTGGCGGAAGGGTAATCCTCCAGCAACCGGGCGAAATGGATGACCGTCTCGTTGTCCGCGGGATCGGGCAGCCAAAGCGGAGAGGTAAAGGTCTCGGGCGCGAGAATCAGCAGCGGGGCTGGGGTGGTATCGGCGGCGGCAGCAAGAGCGGCAGAGTCCGAGGTGGCTACGACAGGGGCAGCCTGCGCTTGAGAGCGGCGGACAGGCTGAAGATTTGCCCGAATCATCGAATCGAGCACTTCGTTCTGCTGACTCTGCGTATAAAGCTCGAACTTCATGTAAGGGTCGAAATCGGGCTGGGTAATCAACACATCCAGCGGCTCCTGCGTCTCCTGATAGCGGGACCAGAGTACGGCGGAAACGGCCATCGGAAGGGTCAGCGTGAGGAAAACGGCTACAACGGAGGCGATACGGGCCTTTCGGTTCCATTGCAGCCAGGACCGTTCCGAAAAAGCGACCATCAGGCCAAAGAGACCGAGGTTGGAAGCCCAGATCCAGAGCGAACCGCCCAACACGCCGGTCCACTCATACCACTGTACGAGGTGGATGCTGCCGGCAAAAGAATTGCCGAAGACAAGCCAGGGCCAGGGAATGGGAGAAACGTAATAGATTTTCTCCCAGGCAATCCACATCGAAGTCAAAAACAGATAAGGCAGCACGCCGGAAAGGCGCCGACGACTCCAGTGGAAAAGCTGGAAGATGAGCGCCATCTTGAAGGCGTTGGCAAAACCGGTGAAAATGCCCCCGCCGAGCGTAGCGTTGCACACCCAAAAGGTGGTAATGAAATTCCAGACGGTAAAGCCCAGCCAGGCATAGAGGAAAAATCCTTTTCGACCATCGCGTGCCAATCCCCTTTCGAGCGAAAGCATCGGCAGCAGGGCCACCAGGGCCACAAAACCCGCTCCGGGAACCAGAAAAGGTACGGACAGCAGGATGGCTGAACACAGGGACAGCGCTATGGCGGAGCGGACGTTCATCGAAACGCTCAGAGCTGCTTGCGGGCAAAGTCCGCCGTAATGGTATAGACCTTCTCCGGCGAAGACGGTGCCTCATACATCGCTTCGGTGAAAATACGTTCGCAGATGCTGCGAAGGCCGCGGGCCCCCACCTTCTTGTCGATGGCGGTCTGAACCACCACATCGAGCACCTCGGGTTCGACGACAAGGCTCTTGCCGTCAATCTCGAACATCTTTTCGTACTGCTTGATAATGGCGTTTTTGGGCTCGACGAGAATGCGTTTGAGCGCTTCGGCGTCCAGCGGGTCGAGATAGGTAATGACCGGCAGACGGCCGATAATCTCGGGAATCAGGCCATACGCGCGGAAATCTTCCTGCGAGACATACTGCAACAGATTTTCCTTATCCACGGTCTGCCGCCGGGCCGCATCGTAACCGATGACCTGCGTATTGAGGCGCCGGGCGATATGACGCTCGATACCCTCGAACGCACCTCCGCAAATAAAGAGAATATTCTGCGTATCGACATGGACAAAGTCCTGCTCGGGATGCTTGCGGCCGCCCTTGGGCGGGACGTTTACCACATTGCCTTCCAGGAGTTTGAGCATCGCCTGTTGCACCCCTTCTCCAGATACGTCCCGGGTTATCGAAGGGTTGTCGCTCTTGCGGGAAATCTTGTCGATCTCATCAATGAACACGATGCCGCGTTCGGCACGCTTCACATCGTAATCGGCCTGTTCCAACAGACGGGAAAGAATGCTTTCCACATCCTCGCCCACGTAACCGGCTTCGGTCATCACCGTGGCGTCCACGATGGTGAACGGGACGTCGAGAAGACGGGCTATCGTTTTGGCCAGCAGCGTCTTACCCGTACCGGTAGGACCGGCGAGGAGGATGTTGGACTTTTCGATTTCCACTTCCGCCACGCCGTCGAGGTTGTTCTCGAGGCGTTTGTAGTGGTTGTAAACGGCTACGGAGAGCACCTTCTTGGCCCGGTCCTGACCGATGACATACTTATCGAGGAAGGCGTTGATTTCCTTCGGCGTCACCTCCAACCGGGATTTCTGCCCCACCGGCGCAGCCTTCCCCTACGGGGAGGGCGCCGCCCCGGGAAGCACACCGTTCTCCTGAAGGTAGCCGTGCATCATCTCCACGCATTCCGAGCAGACAAAGCCGTCTATCCCCTGCAAGAGGAAGGGTACCTCCTTCTCGCTGCGTCCGCAGACACAGCAATGGTTGATCGTTTTCTTTCCGGCCATCAGTGCTTGTTTCCCGTCAGAATTTTGTCAATCATTCCGTACTCCAACGCCTCCTGGGCATTCATCCAGTAGTTGCGGTCGGAGTCAGCGAACACCTTGTCATAAGGCTGCCCGCTGTGGCGGGCTATGATTTCGTAGAGTTCCTTGCGGATTTTCTCAATCTCCCGGGCCTCGATCAGGATGTCGGAAGCCTGACCGCTCGCACCGCCCAGCGGCTGGTGGATCATCACCCGCGAGTGGGGCAGGGCGGAACGTTTTCCACCGGCGCCGGCCGTCAGCAGGATGGCTCCCATCGAAGCGGCCATTCCCGTGCAGATGGTGGCCACGTCGGGCTCCACCAGCTGCATCGTGTCGTAAATGCCCAATCCGGCAGAAACACTGCCGCCCGGCGTGTTGAGATACAGAGAGATATCGGCCTTCGCATCCGTGGAGGCCAGATAAAGCAACTGAGCCTGGATAATGTTGGCTACGTCATCGTCGATACCCACCCCCAGGAAAATGATCCGGTCCATCATCAGGCGGCTGAACACATCCATACTGACGGCGTTCAGTTTGCGTTCCTCAATGATGGAGGGGTTGATATAGGCGTTGCTGACGGCGCTGCGGTAGTCGTGCATCGTAAGGGAGGAGATGCCGGCGCTGCGGGCGAAAAGGTCGAAATCGTTCATCTTATTTTAATTCGGCGAATTTTTCTTTGGTAATCTTCTTGGCCTTGCTCGTGATAACCCCTTTGACGGCGTCCACGGTCTTCTGAGTAAGGACCTGCTCCTCAATGCGGCGACTCTCCTTCTCCTGCGCGAGAATGCTCTTGGCAAACTGCTCGATCTGCTCGTCGGGAACGTTGGAAAGGCCGTACATCGCATACTGATAGGCGGCAAAACCCTTGGCGGACGCGAGGAGGTCATCCTCGGTCACGTTCACCTTGTAGGTCTCCATCAGGCTGTCACGGACGAGTTGCCACTTGAAGTCCTCCACAAAGACAGGCCACTCCTTCTCGATATCCTCCGCGGTGAATTTGCCCTCGTTGGCCACGAGAATCCACCTTTTGAGGAAGGCCTCGGGAAGTTTCACATCCGCCTTTTTGACGAGATAGTCCTTCACATCCCGCTCGAAACGGAAATCGGCCTCGCTCTTGTACTCGGCGGCCAGACGCGCCTCGATCTGGGCGTCGAACTCCTCGGCGGAATGCACCTTGTCGGCACCGAAGACCTTGTCGTAAGTCTCCTGGTTCATCTTGGCGGGAGCAAAGGTCTTGACGGTCTTGACGGTCATCTTCCAGACGGGAGACTTCGCGGCGAGTTCTTCCTTGGTGCATTTGAGCATGGATGCGCGGTCGGTCTCGCTGGCAAAGGCGGCCGTTACGTCCACGTCGATGGAATCACCGGGCTTCAGGCCCACGAATTTTCCTTTCTCGGCGGCGGTCACGTTGCGAAGGGCGACGTAGGCATCCTGGACGGAGGTCTCGCCGTTGACGAAATCTACGATGATGAAATCGTCTTCAGCGGCAGCCTTCGCGTCGGTCAGTTCACCGTACTGGCGGAGGGTGGTCTCCTTGAGGTCTTTCTTGGCCTCGGCGGTGATGGTGATGTTGTAATAGGGAACTTCATCCTTGGCGGAGAGTTCCAGTTTGATGTCCGGACGCAGGGCGTAATCGAACACGAGGGTGATTTCGTCGGCGTTCCAGTCGGTGCTCTGACCTTCTTCGGGAAGGGGTTCGCCGACAATCTTGAGATTTTTCTCCTTGATGTAGTTGTTCAGGGACTCGGAAATGGTGTCGTTCACGACATCGACCAGCACGCGCTCGCCGTAGATGCGCTCAATCAGGGAGGCGGGAGCCATTCCCTTGCGGAAACCCTTCAGTTCGGCGTCGTGGCGAATCTTGGTGAGCATTTTTTTCTTTTTCTCCGCATAGTCTTCCTTGACCAGCTGGAGAGTCAGCTTGTAGTTGAGCTCGTCAACCTTTTTGCTTGTGATTTTCATACCTTACTATATAAATGTTAATTTTTTACTTTTGGATACTCGATGCGGGCATGGTGCGCCTGGCGCAGATAGTCCACAAGCGAGCGTTTGACCGTTTCGAGCTGTCCCAGGGAGAGTTCGGAAGCGGAAAGCTGTCCTTCATCCGCCTTGCCCGCGACAATGCCCTCCACGAGTCGGGTAATGCTTTCGTCGGAGTAATCCTTCAGCGTGCGGGAGGCCGCTTCGACCGAGTCGCAAATCATCACGAGGGTCTCCTCCGCGCTTTGGGGCGTGGGACCGGGATAACAGAAGAGCGGACGCTGGGACTCGTCGCCGCCCTCCTTGAGATATTTTCCATAGAAAAATGCCGCGCAGGAAGTCCCGTGATGGGTGCGGATAAAACGGATCAGTACCTCCGGCAGCCGATGGTGACGGGCCAGTTCGATACCGTCGCTCACGTGCCGGATAATGGCACGGGCGCTGTCCTGACAGCTAAGATGGGCGTGATAATCTTCCCCCCCGAGTTGGTTTTCGACAAAGCACAGAGGATTGTGAAGTTTGCCGACATCGTGATACAGGGCGCCGGCACGGGCCAGAGATCCGTTCGCTCCGATATCCCGGGCCGCCTTTTCCGCCATGTTCGCTACGTGCAGACAGTGCTGGTAGGTACCGGGCGCGCGCATGGAAAGGGTTTGCAACAGGGATGCCTTGGTATCACACAACTCGTCCAGACGGGCGTCGGACACCAGAAAGAAAATCCGCTCGAAGAGGAAAATCAGCGGATAACCCGCCACGGCGAGGAATGCCCCCGCCAGCAGGCGGAAAAGAATGCTGTAGTCGTATTCGACACTGCTGGCAATCAGGCGGAAGCCCGTAAAGACCAGGGCCATGACCAAAAAGGTGAAGAAAGCGCAAGCAAACTGCCTCCACCCCTTCGAAAAGCGGGTAAAGACAAAGAGATTGAAGACACCCGCCGCGGCCTGAATCAGGAAGAGCTCCACCCCGCTGTGCACCAGCAGTAGCGGAAAGAGGGAAATCAGATACAGCGGGAGCACGGTCCGTTTGGGGAAGAAGGCCAGCATGAAGAGGGCAAACAGGGAATAGGGCACGCTATAGAGCCAAAGCGGATGCGCGGCCTCTACCGGGAAAGTCACCAGGACGGTCAGCAGAAAGACCGTCAGCAGGAAAAGATACTGGTTGTGCTTTGCAAAAATGCCGGGCGTCGTACAGACGAGGGCAAAGAGGAGCAAGGCCACGATGACCAGGGCCAGAATCCCGTTCCCCAGCCAGAGCAGGAGCGGATTGCCGTCGTAACCGTAGTGGCGGTCGTATTCCTGGCGATAACTGTCGATCTTGTTCTGGATCTCGGCGGTAATCACCTCTTCCTTGCTCACGATGGTCTCCCCGGCATAGACGACGCCGAGGGTGGTGGCCAGATTTTCGCGGGCGGAACGGAAAACCGCTTCGGTGCGCGCCTCGTCATAAAGCAGGTCGGGAAGAATCTTCAGGGACAACTGCTCGTAGAGGGAGTCCGCGGCCTGGGCGTCCTGCGCGCGAAGACGGTCCATCAGTTGGGAACGCGCGTCGGAGAGGCTCATCAGGTCGTTTCGGGGAATTCTTTGAACCTGCGCACCTTCCACGCAGACAACGCCTCCTTCCGGGAGGCAATCGCAAATTCCCTTGCAGGCGAAAGAGCGGTCGCGCGAAACGGAAGGGTCACGCCGGTACCAGAGTTCCTTTTCCTGCCCGAGCGCAGCCAGGTCTTCTTCCAGCTGCGCGGAAGTCTTCAGGACGGGAAAATCGAAACGCGCAATCAGGTCCTCGTACATCCAGGGATAGCCCTTGCGGTAGTCATAACTGAAATTTCCTGCTTTCGGCATCAGGGAAAGCAGGATAACATACAGAATGACCAGCGGAATGGCGGACCGCAGCAGTTGCGGGATTCGGAATTTCTCCATCAGCAGGACTTAGGCGTCGATATTGGCATAATGGGCGTTCTGCTCGATGAATTCCCGACGGGGCGGTACGTCGTCACCCATCAGCATCGAGAAGGTGCGTTCCACTTCCGCCGCATTTTCAATGGTGAGCTGGCGAAGCAGGCGCGTCTCGGGGTTCATCGTGGTATCCCAGAGCTGCTCGGCGGACATTTCACCGAGACCTTTGTAGC
>JAGCXP010000027.1 GCA_017961345.1 Bacteroidales bacterium
TTCTTGGAACAGGCGGAGAGCCGGTGGAAGGCAGATCGGCCGGTCTCTCCGAGGCTGGAGAGGGCCATGCCGATGGTGAGCCACTCTTCGTAGTCGTCCAGGGGAATGCGCTTTTGCTCCCAGAGGGAGACGTACATCTCCAGGCGCTCATCGTCGGGTATGTCTCTTGGGCGGAATTCTTCCGGGAGCTCTTCTTCGGACTCATCCGGCAACTCGTAGATGTCGCAGTTGTCGTTGAGGTAGGGATGTTCATCGATGCTGATGAAGCGGAGGCGGGTTTCGTCACTGCAGGCGGCGTCGACGGTGTAGCCGATATCGGCCAGCTCGCGGGAAAGGGCGTCGAAGTACTGTTTGTGCTCACGCCAGTCGGTGGCAGCCACGGGAACGATGCCGAAAAGGCCCTTACCACTGACGCTGAGGCCAATGTACCAGAAGAAGGATAGCTGCGCAAGGTCCTGTTTGGCAGCATCAACGTCTTCCAGGTTGTCGAAATCCAGGACTATGAGAGAATTGTACTGCTGGATCTTGTCTTCCTTCCGGATGCCGGCAAGACGTGTTTTGACTTTGCAGGAGATGCAGCCTGCAGGGAGTGTCGTGCGTTTGAGACGGGAGCGCTCGGCTTTGTCGGCCGTGGAGCGGATTACCCCTATCTCGTCACGGTACTCGGTTCCCAGCTGAAGGAATTCGGCGAGGGTAAGGATTTGCATCTGGTTGGCGTCGCGGAGATAGCCTTTGCCGCGACGCTCGATGGGCTCATCATTCTTTCCCGGAATGGTGGCTCTGTGGAAAACGCACACCGGCGTTTCCCCAATGGGCCTGCTATCGGGCCCAATCTTGGTTAGATTTGCCATAATATGCTCTGATTTTGAAGGTTGGTTCGATTACGATTTCCCTTTGTATCGAGCATATTTGCCTATGGCGTTCTGTTCTTTGAGTTTCTTCAGATCATTTTGGCAGACCATACGCCGACCATCTTCTTTTTTTGTACGGATGGAGGGCAGCTGTTTCAAGCGGTCGTAAAATGCGGTAGTCTTGATTCCGAGCAATTTGCAAGCCACCTTGACGGAGATGTAAACTTCTTCCTCGTCAGCCTTTTGTCTAGGAGCAACCTCTATCATCGCCTTCTTGACACTGTCATAGACGATATTCTCCAGATAGTCACCTATAGCGTGCAGTACACTGTCCATGGTTCTTACTGTTATGAATTTGACAATAGGGTTGTGCGCACTCCCCGTCGGAAAACCCTTCCGGCAGTACAAAGATGAAAGGGAAATTACGGAATTACAATACCTTACGGATGTCGATAGGTGTCGGCAGCTGTCGGGACGCAAGCTAAAAAAGGCCCTCAGTGGAGAGCCTTTGTGTGTCTTGGATGCCGACGGGCACCGACATATTTCCGTTATTTTTGATGGGGATAGTTCGACAATATGATTGCCAAGGGGTCTTGTTCTGAGATTTTGTCGGCTGGGTATTTGGTAAAGTGTGCTTGTCTCGGTAAGTGGTCTTCGCCATAGAAGTGGAAGAGGCGGTTCATGACCTGGGCTGTGGTGTTGAAGTGCTTGCCGAAGTATGTGGCTTGTGTGAGGGTTCCTTTCCAGATGCCTTTATGGGCGCCAAGAGTGCGGTGGTAGAGTACGTCTTCGAGGTCCTGGTCCGTGAGGCCTTCGAAGTAGGCCTGCATGTCGGAACATAGGCCCTGCAGGGGCGAGAGCTTTTCGGCCGGTGTGACGCGAAGGCTGTGCTCGTAGCTGAAGGCGGGCTGCAGGAGGTCTGCGTACTGGGCGGCCAGGATGGCATATTCGCGGGAGGCTTCGTACTCTCCCAGGATCCTGGTGGCAGTAGGTTCATCGGCCGTGACGGCATCGTCGAAGCCGGTGACGGTGGAGGTGAACCGGCTGAAGCTGTCCTCGAAAAGGCGGAGTTCATAGAGGCGGCCACGGTTGCCCTGGATGGCGGGCCATTCGTCCCGGATGAAGCTGCAGCTGCCGCGGAGGGCGTCGTCAAGGTTTGCATATTCTTCCCGAAGCCAACGAATATCGCCGGGAATACCGGCGGATTCAAGTTTGTCCATTTCTTCCTTTCGTATGGAGCGAGTTACCCGCTCTATACGCACGGTGGCGGAACCTATCAGCTCCGCCACGGTCATAAGAGTTTCTCTTGCTTGTGTTTCCATATCAGTCGAAGTAATTGTACTTGTCGATAATCTTGTCCACAACCTCCAACTGATCGGCTTTGATGTATTTCTTGAGCATGTTGGGCGATGAGTGGCCGGTGATCTTCATGATGTCGTAGACATCCATTCCGGCCAGGTACATCAGGGTGGCTCCGGTTCGTCTCGCCGTGTGCGAGTGGATCAGTTTATACTTTTCATATTTGACTGTGGTTTTGGTGCCGCCCTTGGTCTCGACCATCTCTACCATTTCTGTGAGACCGGCCATCTTGCCGATTTCTTTGATGTAGCGGTTGATAACCTGGTCGGCCAAGTGGGGCATCTGGTAGTTGTAGCGCTCCAGGATGTTCTTGAGCTCGGTGGAGCAAGGGACGGCCACCTTGGCGCCGGTCTTGTGCTGCCGGATGTTGATGTACATCACTTCGCGGGTCTGAATCTCGGGCTTGGTCTTGCCGGGGTTCTCCGGATCCGGGACATCGACGATGGTGCGCTTGGTGTAGGACTGGATGGCGTCGCGGGTGATGTTGTTGTAGTCGGAGACGCGCTGGGCTGTCCAGCAGCCGACGAGGAAGATGTCGCGGGCCTGCTGGTAGCCGACGGGCATCTTGGTGAGGTCAACGGCGCAGAATTTCTCCAGGTCTTCCTTGGTGAGGTAGATGGAATCGACCTCCACGCGGGTGCCTTTGAAGCGCTTGTCCTTGAATTTCTGATTCTGATTGTAGCCCTCGGATTCGGCGCAGCGGAGGATGCTCTTGAGGTTCTTGATATGCTTGCCGACGGTGTTGATGGCGTAGTTGCGGGCCTTCATCCATTCGGTGTACTTGAAGTACAGGGGCATGTCAATATCATCGAAGTCGTAGGTCTTCTTTGTCTCCTTCTGGAAGGTGGCCCAGACGGTCATTGACTCGCGGAGGGATTTGGCCGTTCCGTAGGCGAAGTTGCTGCCTTTGTCGGTCTGACGTGCGCCTGAGAAGATTTCCTCTATATACAATTTGATGTATTTGGAGAGAGTCATGCGCTTGGCCTCGGCTTCAGCCAGGCGGCGGGCCTCTTCCTGGCGCAGCTGCTCGTCGCGCTCTTCGCGGTAGATGATTTCGTTGCAGATCTTCTCAAGGTCCTTTGCGGTCATGCTTTTCCCGTCACGGATGCGGGAGTCCACGGCATTGCGGATCTGCTCCATCTTGCTGACAACGAAGGAGCCGGATTCGCTTTGGGCGTAGTTTGCCCAGGCGGCGCCGCTGCGACTGAGTGTCCACTTTTCGATGGGCACGTTGAGCGGAGTTTTGAGACGAAGATTGAGTTTGGGCGTGGAGTACTGGACCCTCACATGCAGGGGAACGAGCCCCTTAGTTTTGTCAGTTCTGACGATAAAAGTAGTAGCCATAAGCCATAAAATGTTAAAAATTTCGTATTGCAAAGATACGAAAAATTCCGAAAACTGGTACTAAAATGGTACTAAAAATCTCGAAAGAGCCTCCGAGGGTGTCGAAGGCTCTTTTTCGTCTTTATACTGACTATCAATTATTTACGTAAAAATGCTTTCGAAAGGACGGGGAGAATTTTCGCAAAATGCGGTCTCGTCCGCACCGCCAGAAAGGGTCTGAAACCATTTGGTTTCAGACCCTTTCTCTGTTGTTAGGATGCCGCTCGAACGAGCGACCGTCGCTCCCCTGTCATAGGGGAGCTGGCCGACCGGGAGGTCGGCCTGAGGGGTCATCAATGGCGCGATTCGCCCGCCGCCAGGCGGGCTCGAGCCTCGTCCGCACCGCTCCTGCTGCTTTCGAAAGCATTTCAATTTTTATCAAATTTCGGTCTATACCCTATTCCGTGCCCGGAGCATTTTGTTTCTCCGGCGGAAATTCTTATATTCGTTACCCAACACGAAACCAATCCAATTTCATTAAAAAATGAAGAGAATACTCATCGCCGGACTGTGCGCCCTCATGCTGGGCGCCGTCCCCGCCGGGGCCCAGTGGGGTCCCCGGACCATCCCTGAGCCGACTGACGGTCTGAAGGACACCTACAAGGACTACTTCAAGATCGGCGTCGCAGTCAACAACCGCAATGTCCAGGATCCCGACCAGATCAAGGTCGTCCTGCTCGAATTCAACCGCATCACCGCCGAGAACGCCATGAAGCCCCAGCCGACCGAGCCCAA
>JAGCXP010000028.1 GCA_017961345.1 Bacteroidales bacterium
CACCGGACTCGTCTTCAAGAACCTCAAGCGGCACTACACCCAGAAGCCGCTCCAGGACTGGCTCAAGGATGCCGGCATCACCAAGCACATCACCATCCACTGCTTCCGTCACACCTTCGCCACCCTCCAGGTCAACGAAGGCACCGACATATACACCGTCTCCCACCTGCTCACCCACGCCAACGTCGGAACAACGCAGATTTACGCCGACATCGTGGACAAGAGCAAGAGAGACGCAGTTGAGAGAATCAAGATAAAAAAGGAGGAATAGACTATGGCCGACAATATCAACGCAGTATTCTTCGATGACCTCAACCCGAGTGCGGCCGAGGTGCATACGCCAGCCTTCTATGACCAAGAAGCGAGGACGGTCAATGCCGTTGAATTCAACTTCGAACCGCATTATTCGCTCAACTTCGATGTTCCTATAGTGTCGTCTAAAGTGAGGTATATAAAGGCATTGATAGACAATACTATCGCCATAGAGTTGAACGAGAAGTTCGCCCTCCTTGACGATGCTGATTCCACACTCATTCTCTTCCATCGCAAGAAGATGTACGAGCTGGTAAAGGCCCGCCTCGCCAACGCAAAGCGCATCATCAACACCGGCGGCTACATCCTCGACGATATTATGACAGCGAGGGACTACACGTCCGACCGCCAGCGCTTCGAGAGCATTTTCCTCTTCAACTATATCGTACAGGCGAGCATACGCGAATACCTCGAGTTCCAAGCACGTTATGCCGCCCACATCCCGCAGGACAAAGTCGTGCCGCTCGAACGCTTCTACCTTGAGGAACTGGGAGCCCCGATCCCCTCGCCTGCGTTCATCGAACTGGCGAAAGAAATCACCGCCACGCCCCCGCTCCCTCGTCCGGATTCATTCCAGCCCGATGATGTGATTGCGGACAAATACACGGTCTTCATGGGCGAAGTGGCGAATTACAATTTCACGTCACTCCCGAAGGTGGCCGCTCTTGCCGCTCAACAGCAGACCCGTCTTATTCGTCATATGCTGGGAGAAGGCGTCCCTTATACCATCGCGATGCTTGATTTCCTTGGATACCCCCAGTATCTCAAATCAAACTACAGCATGACCAAAGAGGCGATGTACAGGCATATATCGAAAGCGCTTGACCCCGTGGCCCAGCGAACCGTAAAAGGCAACTTCCTCGTATTGAATTCCGATTCCAACGAAGACACAGCCAAGTACACCGCCTGGACCTATGATGAAGAAGTAGAAAAATTTTACAATGCTCTTCCACGCAAGTAATTGACACCCAGCAAGTCCCCAAAATCTGGGAGGAAACTTTCTGATTTGGGAGGAGGGGGTCGCCCCGAAATACCCTATTCTATTTACGCCGTCTTCCGAACTACCGGAGGGCGGCTTTCGGTTCTATTGGTACGGCCGGGAGTGCTAAGCACCATTCAGAAAACATGGGTAATTCAATTACTCTTGAGCAGGTGCCCCAGATCGTGGCATCTCTCGAACAGAAGGTTGACCAGCTTGTCAACCTAGTCCTTGAGCTCAAGGACGCCAAGGGGAACACCCCCGACGAGTGGATGGACGTTGAAGGCCTGATGGCCTACCATCCCGACAAACCCGCTCGCAAAACCATCTACGACTGGGTCACGCTCAGGCGCGTACCTTATCACAAAGATGGCAAGCGGCTCCGTTTCCTCCGTTCCGAGATTGACGCCTGGCTTGCCGGCGGCTATCACAAGACCGAGGACGAGATGCAGGAGGCGGCCGTAGATTACGTCAACGCTAAACGTGGAGGGCTGCGCTATGATAAGTAGAGAAGCCATCCTCGCGAAGACGCACTACGGCACGGGAATCTATTCCCACATTCTGCGTCAGTTCTACCCCGGCGAGACCGTGATGAAAATCTCCGGTCGAGACTGCGGCATCTGCAGGAATCCGTTTGCCGATGGCAGCGAGACCCTCCACGTCTGGACGGAAAAGATTCACCCGGAAAAGAAACTCTCTGATGAAATCGCCCGTCACAAAGACCAGTTCGACGCTATCCCCGAAGGCGACTGCTTTGACTTCGCCAAGCTGTACTGGAAGAAAGACGGACAGGATCTGCTCATCGCCATCAACGAAGACCTGTTCCTCCATCTTGAGGAGGGCTACAGCCCCTACGACCGCAACGCGGTCCCGGTGAAGCCGCTCCCCTCCTTCTCCTTCTACAAGGCTCCGGTCACGAACAAGACGCCTCACAAGTCCATCACGCTGCTGGATGCCTGGAACTACATCACCGGTCACTACGCTCAGGCCGAGACCGAGAAACTCCGCTCCATCGAAGACAAGAACACCAGGCGCAACTACAAGGCTTCCCACTTCGCCTACTGCACCTTCTCCGGTGTGTTCTCCGAGCGGTCCAATGACAACCTGGTGGAGCACAGCGGCTACCTCTGTCTCGACTTCGACCACGTTCAGGACATCGACGCCCTCAAGCGGACGCTACTGGACGACCCGTACTTCGAGACCGAGTTGATGTTCCGCTCTCCCAGCGGTGACGGGCTCAAGTGGATTGTCAAAATCAACGTAGCGTTGATGCCGCACTCCGACTACTTCCGTTCCGTCTCCAACTACCTGGTTCAGACCTACGGCATCGAACCGGACAAATCGGGCAAGGACGTGTCCAGAGCGTGCTTTTTGCCCTTCGACCCGGAAGCGTATCTCAACCCTGAAATCCGTTAGCGATGGAAAAACTCCCATTTGATCCCCACGCATGGGCGAATAAAGTAACCCCTGCGAGCGAACGAAAAACCTCATCCCCTGTCGTCAATACCGGCGACAGGGCCGATGATGTAGAAATCGTTATCCAGCGCCTTGAAGTGGGTCACATCGACATCACCTCGGGCTACGACAACTGGCGCGACATAGGTTTCGCCTTTGCCGACGAGTTCGGGGAGAACGGTCGGGACTTCTTCCATCGCGTAAGCAGATTCCACCCGGACTATGACGAGCGGAACACCGACGAGCAGTACGACAAGTGTTTGAGGGCGCACGGAACCGGTGTGACCCTCAACACGTTCTTCCACAAGGCCAAGGAAGCGGGCGTTTCTCTTCACACCCACGAGCGCGTATGCGCAACTTCCGCAGAATGCGCGAAATCCGCAGACACATCTCCTGCGCATATTGCGGAAACTGCGGATTCTGCGCAAAAGCCGCCCGACGATGACGGGGAGCCTCCGCTCCCTGTCTTCTCCCCTTCGGTCAGGAACAGGCTGCCGGCGCTGCTCGACACCATCGCGTCCAAATCCAACTCGGACGAAGACTGCGATATGCTCATCCTCGGCACCCTCTGCGTCCTTTCTTCCTGTCTCCCGCACATCTCCGGCGTATACCACGGACGGAGAGTGTACCCCAACTTCTTCCTTTTCGTGACCGCTGGAGCCTCGGCAGGTAAAGGCAGGCTTACGCTCTGCCGGCACCTCGCGGAGCCCATCGACGATGCGCTGCACCAGCAGTGTGACGATGAGGAGAAGGAGTATAAAAAGAAGATGCAGGAATTCAAGTCCGCCAAGAACAAAGCCGGGCTTGAGATTCCGGAGGAGCCGCCGATGTTGATGCACTACATCCCGGCCAACAGCAGCGCCACGGTGGTCTATCAGATCCTGAACGACAACGAAGGCAAAGGGATGATGTTCGAGAGCGAGGGCGACACCCTCGCCAACATCTTTGCGTCCGACTACGGCAAGTATTCCGACGGCTTCCGCAAGGCTTTCCACCACGAAAACATCTCGTTCGCCAGACGCAAGGACCGCGAGCGCGTGTTCATCAAGGAGCCCAAGCTGTCCGCCCTGCTTACCGGCACTCCGAACCAGATTCTCACGCTCATCACCGATGCCGAGAACGGCCTGTTCTCGCGGTTCGCGTTTTACTGCCTGCAGACCGAACTCGTCTGGCTCAGTCCCTTCGCCTACAAGGACGAGGTCACCCAGGACGAATTCTTTCTGGAACTCGGAGCCGAGGTGAAGGACCTGTACGACATTCTCAATGCCGGCAAGGACCTTCGCTTCACCCTGACCGAAGACCAGGAAAAGGACTTCGACAGCCGCTTCTCCGACTCCCAGTTGTCGCTTTACAACCAGTACGGTGACGCCATCGTCGCCTCCATCAGGCGGCTCGGTCTCATCACCTTCCGTATCGCGATGATACTGTCCGCCCTACGGCTGACGGAAGACGGAGACTTCGAGTGCGACTTCGAGTGCCTGGACGAGGACTATCAGACAGCGGTAGCCATCTGCGACGTGCTTGTGGCCCACATGGTTCGGGTGTATAAGATGCTGCCGGAGACTCCGGTCGCCATCAAGTCCAAGCGCAGCGACAAGCCGAAGGTTTACCAGCGCTTCTACGATTCCCTTCCGGACACCTTTGACCGGAAGACGTACTCAGACGTGGCCGTATCCGTGGGCCTCAACCCTCGCTCGATTGACCGCACCATCGGACAGTGGTGCGACGAAGGGCGTCTGGAGAGGACCGCGCACGGTCAATATGCCAAGGTTAAGTAGTCCCCGCAAGGGGGCTACTCAGCCTTTTTATACAGTATTGAAATTCCACAACTTACAGATTAAACGAGCAATAAGCGGATAAAAACAAGGACTATCCGGAGAAATTTTTGTAACTTTGCTTGAATGTATAAACTCATAATATGGAAATGAAATTCGATCGGTCAAAACACGTCTTCTACTCAGAAGCGTTTGCCGAAATAATAAAAGACACCATTAGGTTCTTTAACGGGACGCCGGTCCATAAGCTTCCCCCGCCCGAGAATTTTATCGGAACGGGCGTTTATGCACTCTATTACACGGGCCATTCTCCTTTATATCAACCGCTCTATGAGCTGAATCGTCTTGAGTTCACTCAACCAATCTACGTAGGGAAAGCGGTGCCCAGAGGATGGAGGCAGGGACGCCTTCAGGAACCCACAAACGAGTTGTATCGCAGATTATGTGACCATACAAATAGCATTCAACAGGCTGGCAATTTAATGCTTGAGGATTTTCATTGCCGCTTTATGATTTTGGAAGATGCTGCTGCTGATATGATAGGGACTGTTGAAGCCGCTCTGATAAGACACTACTTCCCGATCTGGAACAGCACTGTTGACGGATTTGGCAATCACGATCCCGGTTCGGGACGATACGAACAAGCCGTTTCGGATTGGGATGTCATACACCCTGGACGAGGTTGGGCCGAACGGCTCAATGGGGCTGGACTCAGCAAAGAAGAAATCGAGCGTAGAATTACCGATTATTTCGAATCTCTTAAAGAAAGAAGAAAGTAACTATATGTTGACTGGAATTGAAATCTTTTCAGGAGCCGGTGGTTTGGCGAAAGGTCTGGAAGAATCCGGAATTCGTCATCGTGCTTTTGTGGAGTGGAATAAGGATGCGTGTGCGACTCTTCGAAAGAATTTCAACGACTCTTTTGTTTACGAGGGTGACGTTCGCAAGTTCGATTTTCTTCAGTATGCTGGAGTTGACATTATTGCCGGTGGTCCACCCTGTCAGCCATTCTCTTTAGGCGGCAAAGCCAATGGGTATGACGACAAGCGAGACATGTTCCCATATGCCGTTGATGCCATTAGGAAATTGAAACCTAAAGCATTTATCTTTGAAAATGTAAAGGGCCTTTTGCGAGACTCTTTCAAAGATTATTACGATTTCATTATTCTTCAGCTTCAGTATCCTGATGTTCCTTTAACTGATCCGGATTGGAGGAAGAATTATGAGCTTTTAAAATCAGCGGTAAAGTCGCATTACAAAGGACTTAAGTACTCTGTCACATACACACTTGTCAACGCTGCCGATTATGGCGTTCCTCAGAAGAGAGAGAGGGTTATCATTGTGGGCTTTAGAGAAGATTTGAAAGTGAAGTGGTCCTTTCCTCAGCCAACCCATTCTGAAGATGCTTTATTGTGGAGTCAGTTCGTAACGGGTGAGTATTGGGAAAAGCATAAGATCAACTGCACATATCCAAAGGATAAGGCCAGTGAATTAAAGAACAGTCTCTCCGAGAAATATGGCTTTTGGGCACCAGAGTTATTGCCGTGGGTAACGATTCGTGATGTAACGTCTGACCTTTCATGCAATCAGTCTAAATCGTCAAAGGAGTATCCTGGGCATACCGGCAGTTTTATTGATGAACCTTCCAAAACAATCAAGGCCGGCGTTCATGGAGTCCCCGGAGGCGAGAATATGGTTAGATTTGCCGATGGGCAAACACGGTATCTAACTCTCGAGGAAGCGAAACGCATTCAAACTTTTCCTGACGAGTATCTTATCACAGGATCATGGACCGAGGGAATGCGGCAATTGGGTAACGCCGTGCCTGTTCAATTGGCATATGTTGTCGGGAAGTCTGTAGTCGACGCCCTGCAACATAGTTAGTTCTCTGGTCCTCCGCCCACTAATTTCGTCAAGACCACAGATTGAACTATGTACTATCAGCCGAGACAGACATTCCGAGAAGACCTCCACCTGAACACCCTTGCATTCGCCTTTCCGGCGGAGCCCGTTACGTTTTATTTCACGAAAGATGATATTCTCGAGGAGAAGTTGACCCGTCTGTCCCTGCTGCAGTTCCCCGCGAACGTGTCGAGCCTCTTCCCCGGTCTTGGTAACGCGGAGTTCATCTACACCTCGTTCGCCCGCAAGGTGGACGGTCTCCAGCCGTTCCCTATCGACTTCAAGAATCCCGACAACTACAACCTCGTGAAGAAGTATTACAATCGGGAGATACGCCTTTACTTCGTACGCAAGAACATTCTCGTCGAGCGCACGTTCGTCGGTGACAACCAGGTATGGTTGAGGGCCAAAGTCGATGCGGAACACGCTCCACTCGCCAGCGCGACCTACGACCGCTATACGGTCAAGGTCAACTACAACCATATGCTCAAGACGCCCGAACTCGCCATATCGTATGACGGTCAGGCGCTCCTCTGTAAAAAGTCAATAGCGGAATTAAGACAGGAACTCAACGACTCAGTAACAGATCCGTTCAACACGACCCCGGCGGTCAATCTCGACGGACTGTTCAACCGCGTACTGTTGGTATCGCACATTAACGGTGACAGGAAGAAGAAGGCGTTCAAGATACGCAAGTACGAGAA
>JAGCXP010000029.1 GCA_017961345.1 Bacteroidales bacterium
CTGGCCGACACCGGCACGGAAGTGAGCGCCAACATCGAGTCGGCCCAGCCGACGGAAGGGGACAAGACCAAGCTCGAGTGGCAGCATGCCAAGGTGCGCATCCTGGGCGCCACGCCCTCCACGCGCATCACGATCCGCCCGACGAACGCCGATCCGGGCGTCTCCAATTCCGCCCGCAATCAGAACCGCTGGTACCTGGACAACCTGCGCGTCGCAGGGGGGTAGCGATTAGCACTGACATTTTGTCCCTTCGCCCGATTTTTGCAGGACGAAGGGACAAATTGTTTTTGGGAATGGACGAAAAGGAATTCAACAAGGAGTGGAAAGACGGGGAGATCGTCAAGTACGCGAAGAATTACGACGAGAACGCCTTCTGGGAGAAGCTGAAGAAGTTCGGTCGGAAAGCCGGCATCAAGGTGTGCTACGCCGCCCTGCTGTTGTACTATGTCCTGAAGAGTCCGCTTACGTCAGGGAAGGACCGGGCGAAGATCATCGGCGCCCTGGGCTATTTCCTCCTGCCCATCGACATCATTCCGGACTTCATTCCGATTGCCGGCTACACGGACGACCTCGCCGCCCTCACCTGGGGCGTCTATTGCGTCATCAAGAGCATCACCCCCGAAGTGAAGGCCAACGCCGCCGCGAAGCTCCACGAGTGGTTCGGCGACTTCGACGAGCATCTGCTCGACCTCTTCTTCGAGAAGCACGACTGATTGCCATTATTATTTGGATTTATACTGTGAAATCCATATTTTTGCGGAAAAAGGAAACGTATGTGCAAAACGTATCAAACGAAAGAAGAAGCTGTCACCGCCTTTAAGAAAGCGGTGGAGGCTCGGGGCGTATGGGAAGAAGCCATACGGAAAGGCGTCAGCCGGGAGGAAGTTGAAAAGAGGGGTCTGAAGCCGGCTGAAATCCATGCAGATTAGATTATCCCTACCTTCCATCAATCGTACCGCTCCTTATCGAGTCGATAGCTCGAACGGTTATTCGTTTTCTTTTAAGACTCGGTATGGACATGTGTATGAGGTGGGATTCACTGAAGATTATATGCTCAGTGATGACGGTCTCGTTTTTCAGTTTTTCATCGCGTGTCTGGATGCAGACCACCCACAAAAAGACAATTGGGTGAAAGAAACAGTGATGGCTATCTTGGAAGAGTTCTTCAAGAATGACCTGGTCTCTCTAGTCTATATCTGTGATACGCACGATGGACGACAGGCAAGCCGTCAAAGGCTATTTGCTTCCTGGTTCCATCAGTATCGGCTATCATCTCTCTACGACTTTTCCTGTAAGTCGTTGTCGGTGGACGGTATAGATTATTATCTATCTTTTCTTTGTAAGAAGGAGAATCCTCTACGGGCGGACAGAAAGGATGCATTGGAAGGAATCTATTCCCGAATAGCAGGGAAGTAGCCCTTTTACATCGTATCCGTCTGCTTCGCGTCCATCGTCATGATCATCGCGATTACACCGAAATAGTCGCGCGCCCCTTCGGAGACGTTGTTGGATTTCAGGAGGAGGTCCATCATCCAGCGCTGGACCTCGTCGATCACTTTCACCCGCTTGCCCTGCCAGAATTCGCGGTTGCTCCGGTAGTCTTCCAGGACTTCCGGGGACAGGGTTTCGCTCCAGGCGTCGTATTCGTCGTCCGGGAGCAGGGCCGAGGCGTTCGAGGCCGCATAGCCGAGGATGCCGAGGTATCCGCTGTAGCGGACGGAGGCGTCCTTCGACTGCCGGCAGAAGACATAGGCCCAGTAGTTCGCCTCCGCCTCGCTGGTCACGCCGGCAAGATGGGCCATCTCATGGGCCAGGGTGAACGGGTACTCGTTGTCGGGAAGGTCCAGGTTGACCTGTGACTCACAGAAGAACGGGCCCATGAAACCCAGCACCCCGACGGCCGAATAGAGGGGATTCACGAGGGGTTTCTTCACCTGCTGCCACTCGCGGAGGCCGGTATAGCCGTACGCGGTGACTTGCTTGGTGTAGAAGGTCCGGATGTCCGCCGTCAGCGCCTCCCGGTCCCAGGTCTTCTCGGCCCCGGCATGCTCGTTCAGCGCCAGGGTATAATCGGCCAGGAACCGGTCGAAGGCCTCCTTCTCGAAGGTTGTCTGATGAATGCCCATGCGCGGGTACAGCGGCGTCCGGAAATAGTTGTTGCCCCAGCCCACATAGAACCAGACCACCAGCCACATCGCGATCCGGAGCGTCTTCCCCAGCCATCGGCCGAACCCCTGCTTCCGCCGGACCGCGCGCACAAGCGCCCGGACGAACGCCAGCACAAAGCTGATGACGATGATCTCCTCGAGGGAGAACGGGACGAACGCCGCGCACCATGACAGCCCGTGCGAAATCACCGGATAGCACCGCGTCGCATAAAAATCGGCCACCGCGACGCTGTACCGGCATCCCATCACGAACGCCAGCAGCAGAATCCCTATGAAATCACTTTTTCGCATGGTTCCATCGCTTGCAAATATACGAATTCCTGCCATAACACCCGCCTCATCCTCGAAAAGGCCCCTATTTGAGGACGAGATGGGCGATTTGCCCGCCCTGTCCTCAAAAACAGCCCTTTTTGAGGATGAACTGCATGAAATGACGGACTCGTCCTCAAAAATCGCCCTTTTTGAGGACGGATTATTCGTGGGCGGGCAGGATAAAAAACGTAAAAGTGCGTAAGATTAATTTTAATCGATCTTTCTTTTTCTTACGATTGCTTGAATAGGCTCATCAAAAACAGTGAATCTGCACCGGAAACATAAAAAGTTGCCGGCCGAGTATTGGCATTCGGCCGGGCTTCAACTATGTTTGTAACTATGAAACAGATTGCCGGCACGCCATCGAGGCGGAATGAATGGGAATTGGAACGGCTGTTCCGGGAGGGGGAACCCTTTTTCCACTTGCATACGGAGCCCTTGAAGACGGGCGTGATATTCATGAACGACGAGGAGCGCGCCGTCGCTCTTGTCTATGTCGCCATTGCGGCGGTGATGGCCGGGGTGGAGATATTGGCCTATACCTTGATGAGCAATCATTTCCACTTTATCCTCCGCGGGGAGGAGGCTCGATGCAAAGATTTCTACGCGCGGTTTTCGACCCTGCTTGCCTTGTATTTCTCGCGGCATGGGCGACCTCGGGTCCTGGACCCCATCGGCGATCCTACCCCCACGCCCATCACTTCACTCAAGCAGCTCCGGGACGAGATAGCCTATGTCATCAGGAATCCCTTCGTCGTCCGGAAGGATGTCCATCTGTTCGCCTATCCTTGGTGCTCTGGTTTTCTCTATTTCAATCCGATGCTGTCCATGTTTGAGCAGCGGTCCGCGGCGTCATTGACCTTGCGGGAAAGAAGGGCTTTGACCCATTCCCGGGATCTGGCCTTGCCGGAAGGCTTGACACTCGTGGGTGGGCAGGTGTTCCCGGGCAGCTTCGTGAATTACCACCTGGTCGAATCCCTGTTCACCGATTGCCGCCAATTCCTGTTCTGGGTGTTCAAAAACGTGGAGGCCCAGGTGGAAACGGCACTCCGGTTCGGTGAAAGGCCCACCTTGACGGACGATGAGCTCATTTCCATCACGTTCCGTATCTGTAAGGAGGACTTTGGCGTAAAGAGCGCTTCCTGGTTGACCGAACAACAGAAGAACAACCTGGCCAAGCGCCTCAAGTACGATTACTATGCCTCGAATGGGCAAATATCCCGCTGCACCGGCCTGCAACCCCGCATCGTCGACGAGATGTTCCCCTAGTCCGCCGCCGATTCATCCTCAAAATAGGCCCGATACGAGGACGAATGCCGCTCATCGCCCCTCTCGTCCTCAAAAACCGCCCTATTTGAGGACGAGAAGGTCAATCTGCCCGCCCCGTACTCAAAAAGGCCCTTTTTTGAGGATGAGATGCGTGGTGGGAGAGGGTGGCCGGCGAGGAGGGGAGGGCGCCCGCGTGGGGGTAAACAGAAGAAGACCCGTACTCTCGAGCGGGACTTCTTGTAACCTGTTGATCCGTAAGAGCTTACTTCTTGCGGTTCTTGTATCTCTGGTAGAACATATCGACGCGACCGGCGGTGTCAACGAGCTTCACCTTGCCCGTGTAGAACGGGTGGGA
>JAGCXP010000030.1 GCA_017961345.1 Bacteroidales bacterium
ACATGATAACTGTCAATGCTGGCTGAATCACGAACCACGCAGGCCCCAGAATTGTCTGCTTGTATTGAGTGATAATATTACGCTTGACAAACAGGGTATACAAATCCCTGTACGACCATAGTTCCTTGAAGTCGACAGAAATGAGTTTGTCTTTCGGTTGAATGACAATGTCCCATTTCTCCTCCTGAATAGAGTTCTTCTCTTCTGCCATATCTAATGTGATCTTTTATGCTTGAATAGAATATTCCCCACCGTCCCCCAGAAATACCGCCAGTCGGTTGCAAAGGGGTGCTTGTGATAGGCTTCGATATATCTCTTTTCCGAGGCCTGTACTTCTTCCAGGGTTTCGGGAGTTTTCTCATCGTAATAGAACGGAGGTAGCAGGCCCGGTTTCACACTGATGTGAAGTTCTTGCATTTCTGGAGTATACATCCCGAAATACTGTCGGCTCAAAGGCCGCACACCCACCAGTTTCATCTGCCCTTTGAATAAATTGATGAACATGGGCAATTCGTCAAACCAAGTGCTGCGGAGCTTACGTCCCCAGAAGTTCACACGGTAATCGTGCGCAAATTTTCCGCCCTTCTGCAGTCCTTCATGCTCTAAAATGTAAGGCTGTAGATACTCCGAATAAGGGAACATCGTCCGGAACTTGTACACGCCAATCATCTTCCCATGATATCCCACGCGGTTCAGTTTGACCAAGGCACCGTAAGTGGGGTCGTCATCCCAAATCGGCTTGCGGAATTTCTGCCCAAGGACAAAATACTCGCCCATATGGAAACGCTCGTCCACCACCTCGAATCCGGCCCGATACATCCGGCCCAGCAGCTCCACACGGCTGTAACTCCGATTTTTTCCTTTCGTCACCCACATATAAAACCAGCGGGTCAACTTCAACCGCGCGCAGAACCGATGCCAGAAATAATGAATGCCATAAATGACCTTGCCAATGAAACCCGGATGCGAGCGAAGAATGATCTGTTCCTTCAACCCGGATGTCCGAGAGTGGCACCAAAGGTATCCACCGTCCACCATCGTTTCGTTCGCCTTGTTCAGGAAGGTGTTCAAATGGCGGATACGGGTCAGGCCAAGTTTGTTGATGATAAGCCGGGGATGGTGGCCTTTCAAGGTATCGAGGGCGTTCCCGTCATCGGTGTTGACGATGAAAGTGCTCTCGTCGAACTCCTCATGATGCTCATCCAGCCAGGCCAGAATCTCACCAAGCGCCATGCTTTTCGTGGCGTTGTGAATTCTCTCCAGATCTACGTTTCCGACCAACTCATCTTCCAGCTTGGCGCCGTTCTCCACGCCTGGCTCGGAGTAGTTCTTCGGAATGTACTCCTCCTCATGCTGAAGCTCGACCCAGGGTTTGCGCTTGAACAGGCTCATTTCAGGAATTTACGGATCGCGGTACAAACGGTGTCGATCTGCTCGTCGGTAAGGTACGGATGCAGGGGAAGCGAAAGGACG
Organism: Bacteroidales bacterium; assembly: GCA_017961345.1. Taxonomy (GTDB): domain Bacteria; phylum Bacteroidota; class Bacteroidia; order Bacteroidales; family UBA932; genus Cryptobacteroides. Next base: position 1,474 of record JAGCXP010000030.1, read on the forward strand.
CGGGAGCAGAGACTGGTTGCGACGGGGCAGAGATTCAGATTTCTCGACTTCTCCTGCGGCTCCGCTCGAAATGACAAACTGCTAAACGCCGTCTGTAGATGCATCGGCTTCGGGTAGTAGACCATGGAGGGAATGCCCTCGGCCTTCAGGGCCGCCTGGAGGGCGTCGCGCTGGGCGCTGTCCTGGAGCTTGATGGTGTACTGGGCCCAGCTGGAGCGGAAGCCGGCGGGGATGACAGGAGTGGCGACGATGTCTTTCAACCGCTCCGTATACTTTGCGGCCGCGGCGTTGATAGCATCCAGCTCATACTCGGCAAATGCCTTGAGCTTGACTTGCAGAACCGCAGCCTGAACTGTATCCAGACGGGAATTCATACCGATACGAACGTTGTCGTACTTGAACTGGCCCTTGCCGTGCACGCGGTAGGAGTCGATCAAGGCCGCCCACTCGTCGTTGTCGGTGAATACGGCTCCGCCATCACCGTAACACCCGACGGGCTTCGCGGGGAAGAAGGAGGTTGTTGCGATGTCGCCGAAAGAGCAAGCGCGCTTAGCAGCTATACTGCCACCAAAGCCCTGGGCTCCATCCTCGAGGATTAAGAGGCCATACTTGTCAGCAATGGCACGAACAGCCTGGTAGTCGGCCGGGAGGCCGAAGAGGTCCACGGTGACAACGACGCGCGGACGGAGACGTCCTTCGGATAAAACCGCCTGGACGGCACGATCCAAATCCGCCGCGTCGATATTGAACGTATCTTCGCAGACATCCACGAAAACCGGTTCGGCGCCCTCGAGGGGGACTACCTCAGCACTGGAAAAGAATGTGAAGTCCGGTACGAATACGGCATCGCCGGGGCCAATGCCCCAGGCTTTGAGGGCCAATGTCAAAGCATCGGTCCCATTGGCGCAAGTAAGGCAATGCTTGACGCCGACATATTCGGCCAATTGTTTCTCCAACTCCTTCACCTGCGGGCCCATGATGTAAGCACCGCTCGCAACAGCCCTCAGGATGGCTTGGTCCATGTCCTCACGGAGCACTTGGTATTGTTTCTTTAGGTCTCTGAACTCCATAGATTCTTTCGCTTCTAGATTCTTCGCTACGCTCAGAATGACAAAAAAGGACAAAATGAAAATAGGAAGTACGGCTTCGCCTTTGCTCGCCCTGTGTAAAAGCAAGCAACTACTTGATAATGAGATTCTTCGCTACGCTCAGAATGACATTATTCGGCTTTCTTGAGGTTTTCCCCGATCAGCCTGTACTTTCGGCCGCAGGCGCAGGCCAGGCTGTCATCCAGTCGACGGCCGCACTCGCAGACCCATCCAATCTGCCTGGCCGGAACGCCGGCCATCAGGGCATAATCTTTAACGTCTCGTGTCACAACGGCACCGGCGGCGACTAGCGCGCTGCGCCCTACCGTGTGGCCGCACACTATCGTGCAATTCGCTCCGAGCGATGCGCCTTCGCGCACGCGCGTACGCGCATAAACTCCGTGCACCGGGAAGTGCGCCCGCGGAGTATTTACATTCGTGAATACGCAGGACGGACCGCAGAAGACATTGTCTTCGATCTCGACTCCTTCGTAAATGGAAACATTGTTCTGGATCCGGACACCGTTCCCGATGTGAACGTTGTTGCCCACATTCACATTCTGTCCCAGGGAACAGTTCGATCCAATGACAGCCCCTCGCTGGACATGGCAGAAATGCCAAATCTTCGTTCC
>JAGCXP010000003.1 GCA_017961345.1 Bacteroidales bacterium
ACATTCTGCTGCAGGTGCTGGACGACGGGCGTCTGACAGATAACAAGGGACGGACGGTGGATTTCAAGAACACCATCCTGATTATGACCTCGAATCTCAAGGAGGAGGAACTGAAGGCGACGATGCGTCCCGAATTCCTGAACCGTATCGATGAGATCATTACCTTCTCGCCGCTGACGCAGAAGGATATCCTGGCCATCCTGCGGATTCAGGAGGCAGACCTGGCGCGGAAACTGGACGAGAGCGGCATCCGCATCGTGTTTACGGATGCGTTCGACGAGTATCTGAGCACGAAGGGTTACGATCCGCAGTACGGCGCGCGCCCCATCAAGCGGCTGCTCCAGCGCGAACTGGTCAACAAGATTGCGACGGCGGTGCTCGACGGCAGCGTCAAGCGCGACAGCGTCATTACCGTCACCATGAAGGACGGGGAGATTGCGCTCTCCTAACGCGCTACAACAACAAAAAAAGGGTGACCGTTTTGGTCACCCTTTTTTTATTCGAGCGTCCATTTCAGACGCGGGAGATTCTGGTTGAAATCCCAGATGGAGGAGCTCCAGTTGAGATACGAGGAGGAGCTGGCAAGCTGGGAAAGCGTCTGACCGCTTACGCATTTGCCCTGGTAGGCGAAAATGGAGGAGCCATCCTGCGTCAGCGCCGTCTTCGTCGTCCGGGTGAGATTTCCGTCCTTATCGACGGTAATCAGCGCGGCGGAGCTGGACACATTCTCGTGCTGATACGAACTTGTGAGCGGCAGTGTCTGTCCGGAATTGCCCCAATAGCCGTGGAGGGTCATATCGGGATTGCGATAGTTGTCCGTCAGCGTGCAGAGCGGATGGGCGACACCCACCACGGCACCGGCACTCCATTTGTTCAGACCGGTCTGCCCCTGGACGCGTCCGTTCCAGGCGGCGCATTTTTCTACCGTAGCGTGGGTCGTTTCAATCCGGCCTACGACGCCGCCGCGGGAATAACCATAGCTGACGGCGATATTACCCGTCGCATAGCAGCGCGCAATCGTAATCGTCCCGGTGAAATCGCCGGCGATGTTTCCGGCAAAACCACCGCAGCCATAAGAGTTGGCGGTCACCAGGCTACCGGTCGCATAACAGTCGTGAATGGAGTGGGTTCCGCTTCCGTCAACCTTGGCAACAAAGCCTGCGCTGGCAGAGCTGCCGTTGGGGTTGAAAGAACCCGTGGCATAAGACTCGGCAATCTGCACATTGTCCGTTCCGGTGATATATCCGACAAAACCGCCCACGGCATTCACATCCGAACCCGAAGCGCTCACATCTCCGGTCGCGTAACATTTCGAGATATCGGCTTTCTGCACCTGCCCGACAAAACCGCCACCAATGACGCCGTTAAGGGAAACGGAACAAGTGGAATAGCAACGCTCCACCGTGCCGCCCACGGACAGGCCGATAAAACCGCCGGAACGGGAATAGTTGCCCGCGATCGTGGTGACGCTTCCGCCGGAATGGCAGCTGCGGATGGTTCCGGTGCCATCCAACTGACCGATGAATCCGCCGTTGTAGTAGGAGGAACCGGTCAGAGACAAGCCATCAACCCCACAGTCGGAGATTTCTTCAAAGGCGACTACACTGCCGATGAGACCGCCGATGCGGGCACCGGTGGACGTTATGCTGCTGTTGTTCACAAAGCATCCGGTCACAACCTGGATGTTGTCTCCCTGGGCGGCCAGGATTCCGGCCATGACGGTGGAATTCACCGTCGAATTTTCGATGACGACATTGCTGCAGGAGCCTTTGACGCTCCTGGCATTCTCTCCGATATAACCGGCCAGCACACCGCCTTTCTCACCGCCGCAAGTAATGGTGGCGCTGTCGAAGACGACATTCCGGACCGAGCCGTTGAGAACACCCGCAAAACTCGGCAGCTTGTAGGTGCTGCTGGAGGAAAGATGGCTGATGGTATGGAAGTCGCCGTCGAAATCGATGGCCTTCGAATACGGAGACACGTGATTCAGCGGCTCCCAGGCAACACCGTCGAGATCGACATCGTCAACCATCTTGAAGTAGGTGGTGGAACCGGCGGTCAGAAGGGATTGCATGGCCTGCATCTGATACTTGTCACCGATCAGGTAGGCCTTGGCGGAGGTGGAACCGTCCGCGGTGGCGAGACCGGCGTGGGTGGCGGAAGCCGTGGCGTTGATGTTGATGGTGTTGCAGGCGTTGGCGTCGAAGGTCGTGGCGGCCATCTCGACGAAACGGGTGTAGACCTCGTGCTCATCGTTGTTGGAGTTGAACTTCACGAGAATCGTGGTGCCCGCAGGGACATTGACGTCGCCCTCGGGGAGGGTGGCGAAAAGGTGCAGGATGTTGTCGCTACCGTCATCACCGGGAGTGGTGATGTTGATGGTCTGCTCGTTACCACCGAAGAAGATATCCTCGCTGGCGGTCATCTTCACGGAGGTGATGGTACCGGCGACCCCGGCGGGCAGTTTCGCGGTAACGGCGAGCACGCTGGAGACGTTCGCGAAGGAGATCTGGGTCAGATCGGTGACCGAGGTGGCAGTGGCCAGATACTTCAGATTGGCGACGGCACCGTCGGAAGCCATCGTAACCGTCGCAGCAGCAGCGCCGCTGCAGTCAATCACTTCGACATCATAAGAAGAAGCGGCAACGGGCGAACCGGTAAAGGACGCGCTCTTGGTGCCGGCTCCCTCGTCGAGGGTGAAGTCGGAATACTGACTGTGGTCGGCGTGGTTGTACACGCGAAGTTTGTCACCGGATTCCCAGGTCGTCGCCATGGAGCCGGAGGGTTTGCCGCCCGTGTAGGAGGGCGCACCGAAGCTCACTTTCGTTCCCAGGTCTTCCAGGGTGGCAGAAATGGTGAATGCACCATCCTGAGCAAATTCATTAGGAATAATGGTCCATTCTTTGGCGCAGGATGCAAAGAAGGTAGCACCTGCCAGAAGGGCGAGAGTTTGGTTCAAAATCTTTTTCATAATGCTGTCCTCCTAGAAATCCTCGTCATACACATTGTTTACGCCCATATCAACAAGGTCATCCGTGTTGAAACTGCCGCAAATCAACTGTTCCGCCTGAAACAGGATGATTTTCACATCCGGCGCGAAATACAAGGTTGCGTTTTGTTTTTTCATGATATTAAATAAGTTAATAATTTTCTATCCGAACTTTTCGGGTTGACGCCTATTAGTAAGCATTCCTCCGATGCACGCACAAAAATTTAAAATAACGTGTTTATTTACACACAAAAATGCACAAAAACGCACAAAATCACACACAAAAATAGCAGCCGCCTCAAAAAGCAGCTGCTGTTCATGCAATTTAATATCGGTACCTCCGACTTAACGCCAGAGATTAGAATTCGGGATCGTAAACCGTATAGTTATTCATATCCTGAAGTTGCTCTTCGGTAACGGAAGTGGCGATGAACATTTCAGGCCTAAATTCAATGACTGTCAACGCGGGAGTCGTATAAATTTCTCTTTTCATATATGTATTAGTTATCAGTTTTTACCTTATAGTAAGCGAAGTCCGCACATACACACAAATATAAAAAGAAGTAGCGACTTCCACAAGGAGAAGCCGCTACCACTTTTACGAAGTCGGGAGAAAAAGTTACCGCTTCAGGTCGCTGGTGATGTAGAACAGAGTACCGGCTGTGCGACGGGCTACTTCATTGTCCTTTATCCAGTAATATTCTTCCGGCTCTGTTCCATAAACCGGCCAGGAATTGTGCGGGTGGTTGACCATGTTGTGCTTGTCTCCCTTGCCATAAATCCACATCTGCGTACCGCCGCCACCATCAAGGTTCAACGCCTTGTAGCAGCCCAGCCCTTGCATCAACTTCGAGAGCTGCGGGGTGGTCATCCCAATCGCCCTTTGCGAGGTATTGGAACTGGTCCAGCGGCCGTCAACGGTTACTTGGACAACGGTCTTGCCATCTTCGGAAAGACCGATCGCCGTGCGGGGGTGGACGTTTTTCAAGAAATCCGCGGATGTTTCTTCCGGATAGGTTTTGATAACACCATCCATCACGAGCAGCGGTCCGCCACAACCGATGTCCGTCACCACGGAGGAATACCGGGCAGCCTGGGCGTCACCTGCAATCTCCCGGATATCCAAGAGCCCGCTGTACTTGATCATCGCTCCGTTGTGGACGAAATAATCGCCGGTACCCGCACCATTCTTATCCTCACCGTTGACGCGGACGTAGTGGCAGCAGGCCATGGAGGCGTTCGTTCCGGCAATCGCATCCACATATTCAGCTTTTTCATTGACATACAGGCGACCTTCTGTCCTATAGTCAAAGAAAATGCCGAAACTGTTGTGTGCGTTCATCCGGGCGCGGATGATGTCAATGTTGCGCCACTGTCCTTCCCACTGACCATGGAAATGAATCCAGTCCACGCTGTCCGCCAGCGCCGTCACGCTGCCGCCGGACATTTTCGCAAAATCAATGCTCGGTTTGTAGGGATCAAATTCAGTCGGCACCGGAGGAGGTTCCGGGCCGGGTTCAGGATCGGGAATGTACTCCATCACGACCTCGTTGGACTCCTTGCCACGGACGCTGGCACGGACCTTCAGCTCGTTCAGACCCAGGTCGGGGGCCATGATTACAAGCCGGTCTTCGGATGCCCAGGTCACCTCGATGGACTTAGCATCCAGACCCACGCCGTAGAGGATTTTGTTTTCTTCCAGCACAGGGCTGAAGTTCGCTCCGTCAAAGCAGACGGCCTTACCCGCAACCACTTTGCCTTCATAGTCGGTCGAAATCTCCGCAATATAAGGATCCGGCCAGTTCACGGTCTTCTTGCCGCAAGCGTTCACCACAAGGATGAACGCCGGCAGCAATAGATATAAACGTAATTTTCTCATATGGGCTAATTAAGGGTAGGCTTAAGGGTAGGCTGGTTTCCGGAGAGATCCCAGATGCTGGTGTCCCAGTGAAGTGCAGTGGCCTGTTCAGAAACCGTTCCTTCCGAACCATAGTAGTTGCCCGTCAGCGAAACGGCACCGTCAGGGAAGCAGAAATCACGTTCGGTAAGGTTCCAGGCAACAAAGCCGTTGCAGGAAATGGTCGTGTATACAGGTTCACGAACTTTACCCAGTACGATACCAACCTCAACATTGCCGTTGGTATCCGGTTTCATTTCGGACAGATCAACAGAGCTATAGCCGTTTACAATGGTGAGAGCGCCCCTTTCAATATCTCCGACGAAACCGCTGCTCCAACGGAATCCTTTCAATTTACCCGTTGCGTAGCAGTTGGAGATGGTCACAGAGCCGACCAAATTCGTGCCATCTGCCACACGGCCGATAAGGGAGCCGTAACCGGCCTTGTTCTGGTCAGGGTTGGAAAGGGTGCCGGAATACCACGATTTGCTGACCGTGACGGAATTACGAGATTTGATAACGCCGATCAGACCGCCGGCAAAGTGTCCATTACCGGAAACATTACCGCTCACGGAGCAACCTTCGATGGTCGCATCGCCTTCAATCTGACCAATCAGACCGCCGGCTCTGGAGTAGTTGTTGTCGGAAACATTGGTAACATTTCCAACGACGCGGCAGCCACGGATAACCACGGGGGAAGCGTCCTCTCCCGTCAAAAGCATACCAATCAGGCCACCCTCGTAATAACTGGACTTGGTCACATCGCCGGTAAACGTCGTATTGATGACCGAACCGGCTTCCATACGACCGATGACACCACCCGTCTGAGGCTTATCGGACTCCACGGTAGCAGACACGGAGCAGTTCTCGACCACACCGCCGAGCATATGGCTGATAAGGCCGCCGTTGCGCTGCGCGGAGCCGTCGCCGGTGGAGGTCACCGTAGAGTTGGTGACGGTAACATTTTTTGCAATCAGGACGGTAGGCGTGGCGTTGGAACCGGCCTGTCTTGCCAGCACGCCCGCGCTGCCGCCAGTGATGGTAGCCTGGTCGAAGGTCAGGTTCTGCACGTTACCGCGCAGGGTGGTGAAGAATCCGCCCTTGCCGGAGAAATTGCTGATCTTCTTTCCGTTGCCGTCCAGGGAAATCAGTTTGGTCTTGGACTCGTCCGGTTCGAAGGTGGTGGGATCGTAGTAGACGCAGTCGATGCCGGTCCATTCCACATCCTCCATATCGATGTTGTCCATCAGTTTGAAGTAGGTGGTCTGGGCGGGAACGAGCAGGTATTCAATCTGGGCGAGTTCTTCCACGTTGGTAATCAGGTAAGGATCGGCCTGCGTACCGGAACCCTCAACGGTGGAACCGGTCACCTTGACGAGCACGTAGGCGGCACCGCTTTTCTCATAGGCGGCACTGCCGGAAACAGCCTTGATGACGACGGGCAGCAGATAGACCTGATCCGGGGTACAATCCTCGCCTTTCAGGCTGAGGGAACCCTTGGTGGATTTCTTGTTGTAACGGGAAAGCAAAAGCTGCCCGGAAGAGAACTCGAACGCGGTGGCAGGGAGCATCTGATAGGAGGTGCCGTGCGCGGCGTTGTAGGAAGCGACGAGGCTCTCGTCGGCGCCGAGCGTAATCTGCAGGGCGCTCTCCGGGCCGGGGTTCGAAGCCACCTGGGTCTCGAAGGGAAGGGTCTGGTGCTGAGGCACCTCGACGATGGCAGGAAGATCGTTGACAACAATGCTCAATACCGCCACTTTACTGGTGGAACCACCGCCGGCAGCCTCGTCCTTCTTACAGGAGAAGACCATCAGGCAGGTTGCCAGGATGAGAAGGAAACTAGTTAACTTTTTCATAATGTTTGTTATTAATTAAATGAGTTTATTGTTATCGGTTAGAAGGGAAGTCCGTCAACCCAACCAGGGTTCTGGGTGAGCGCACCGCCGGTGAGGCTGCGCTGCTCGGGCGGAATCGGATAGAGGTAATCCTTACCGTCATCCCAAGTCCAGCCCGGACGCGTGTTCTTGTGGAATTCCAGATAACCGGAGAGGTCGTTGGAAAGAATCACGTCCCGACCGATTTTCAGTTTGAGGGCCGTTCCTGCCGGAGGGGTGTCTCCATTGTAAAGGATCACATCAACCACGCCGTCGGCGTTGAGGTCGTAGCTGCCTTCACCCGGGAAATACAGGCCGTAGAGCGGGCTTTCGAAGGTATGCCCTTCTGCCCAGCGCATGACATCGTAGTAGCGGAATCCTTCCTGGAGGAGTTCCACCATGCGCTCGCGGCGAATTTCGAGAATCACACCGACGTTGGCAGTGTTCGTCTGAGCTACCTTGGGGTACATGGCGCTCATATACGGATCGGGATTGGCGTTGGCGATAGCCTTATCAAGGGGCGGCATCCCCACGCGGTCGCGCAGGAGTTTGACGGAACGGTTGAGGTCGCTTTGGGTCAGGTCGTCCAATTCGGCTTTGGCTTCGGCAAAGTTAAGATACACCTCGCCGGCACGGAAGAGAATCAGATCGCAGTGGGAACCGCCGGAGATATCATCCGAAGTACCCATGAAATATTTAATCGGGCAATAGCCGGTCACAGAGACGGCCAAATCGGGCGCAGCCGGGATCGGAGGATTGCTTCCCAGACGGACATAGCCGGGGGTGCGGATGCTCTGGGAGAAACGGGGATCGCGTCCCTGGCATTCCGCCACGAACTGCATGGTCTCATGACCGGCCTGGTCGGTGAAACGGGTTCCGTCAGCCATCAGGTAGCAGTTCATAATCTTGCGGGTGAAACCGGCACGACCGGAAGTCGAAGAGGTGTAGAGCGAGTTGGCTCCGTGGACCACACTGTAATCAATGTTGTAGTTACGGGCCAGAATCACTTCGCGGTTGGTCCCCTCGGAAACGCGGTATTTGGTGAAAAGACCGATGTAGTTCTTCGCCGGATCGGCTTCTCCGGAATAGAGGCCATAGCCGCTTGTCGTCATGAACTCGTCGGCTGCCGCTGCGGCCTGCTCGAGGTAATGCTGGTAAGGCAGGGCAGAGGCGGGAAGCGTTGCGAGCGTGACGTCACCGGCGTGATATTTCCGGTAGGTACCTTCGAAGAGGCAGACGCGGCTCTTGAAGGCCAGAGCGGTCCACTTGGTCACCCTGTAATCGGATTTCGCGGAAGGAAGGTTCAAGATGGCGTAATCGAGGTCTTCGATGATTCGCTGCATTACGTAGTCGCGATTGTCGCGGGGACGGCGAAGCTCGGGATCATCGGATCCGAGGGTATGGTCGTACCAGGGGACGTCTCCGAATTCCTTGACTTTCTCGAAATAGAAGAACGCGCGGAAGAAGCGGGCAAGAGCCACATACTGCACACGGATCTTTTCATCCTTGCAGTTGCCGGAGTACTCGATGAGCGTGTTGATGTTACGAAGTTTGGTCCAAGTCCAGTCGCCGGAGGTGAGGGTGCGTCCACCCCGGAGTTCGAGACTCAAATCCTTACTGATCAACTCGTCGCTGTAATTTTCATACACGGAGCTGCCGGGGAAGATGGTGTAGAACGCATTGGAATAGGCCTGCATCTCCGTTTCATTCGTCAAGAAGGTCTCCGGAGACATTTTGTCTTTCGGGAAACGGTCCAGGTTGTCGCAGGCGGAAAGAAGCAGTGCCGCGGAGAAGATGGCAGTGATATATTTCAGATTCTTTTTCATATCGCTACACATTAGAAGTTGATGTCAATACCGAACATGAAGGTCTTCTGCCAAGGATAGGCGACAAGGCCTTTGACCGTCTTGGACGCAAGTTCCGGGTCGATGTATTCGCTGTGGAAACCGGGGCTGTAGTAGGCGAGATTCTCGCCGGAGAAGTACAGACGGATGGACTCGATGGAGATCTTCTGCGTCCACTTCTTGGGGAAGGTGTAGCCGACGGTTACGTTCTTCACACGAAGATAGCCGATATTCTGGAGATAATGGTCGTTGGTGGTCGTCAGCTCGCGTCCGGCACCCACGCCGGCCACATAACCACGCTGACGGGGGAAGTAGGCGTTGGGGTTTTCGGGTGACCAGCAGCGGTCGAGGAAGTCCTTCTGGATCCAGTTGGAGAACGGACGGGCGTAAGGTCCCCAGAAGATACGGTCGTCCGTGCCGGGATACCAGTCCTGACGGCCGACACCCTGGAGGAAGAGGGAGAAGTCCACGCCGTACCAGTTGAGGGTAAGCGTCGCACCGTACTGGTAGCGGGGCTGACTGTTACCGATGATGACGCGGTCGCCGGGGTTGTCCACCGTATTGGCGCCGGTACCGATGATGCCGTCACCGTCACGGTCGAGGTACTTGAGGTCACCTGCACGGAGTCCCTGTTCCTCACCCGGTGAAGCATAGATGATAGAGCAGACCGGGGACTGGTCTACGGGATAGCTGCGGGCCTCTTCGTCGGTTTTGAACAAACCACCCGTCGTATAACCCCAGATCTCGCCGTAACGCATGCCTTCGTAGTAGGTGGAAGAGAGGTTCTTGGTCGGATTGTCGAATTTGGTGATGAAGCCGACGAAGTCGTTGAAGGTACCGCCGATGCTGTACTCGAAAGGCTGGCCGAGGAGCATGAAGCGGTCACGATAGGTCAGGGACAGCTCATAACCCTGGGTGCGGAGGTCGGCGTTGTTCGTCTTCGGAGCGGAAGCGCCATAGACCGAAGGGAGGGCCTTACCCGTGGTGAGCATGTTCTTAGTATTACGGATGTAGGCCTCACCGGTAAAGGTGATGCGGTTCTCCAGGAACGCGAGGTCGAGACCGAGGTTCATCTGCTCGACTGTCTCCCAAGTCAGGTTGGATGCCACTGGAGCGGAGATGTTCGCGACAGCGGACTTGTCTCCGCCGAAGAGGTAGCTCTGAGTGCTCAGCGACACGGTGCGGATGTAGTCGTAGTAGCCGACCTGCTGGTTGCCGAGGTTACCATAGGAGAAACGGATCTTACCGTCGTTCCACCAGCTCTTGATCGGTTTGAAGAAGTTCTCTCCGGCAAACCTCCAACCCACGGAGAAAGAGGGGAAGAATCCCCAGCGCTGACTTCTCGGGAAACGGGAAGAGCCGTCGTAGCGGCCGCTGATTTCGAGGAGGTACTTGCCCTTGTAGTCGTAGTTGATACGGCCGAAGAAGCCCATCAGGGCGTAGTCGCTCTGGCCGCCGCCGGTCGTCGTACGTTTCATACCGGTCTCGTCGGCGCTCACCAGGTTCTGGTCGTTGAGCTCCTGGGAATAGAGGGAATAGCCCGTGGCGGAAAGTTTCTTGTGGTAGTAGGTTTCGTAGTTGCCACCGAGCATGATCTTGAGGTTATGCGCATCGGCAAACTTGTCGGTGTAGGTCGCATAGACGTTGACAGAGTGCAGGTCGACGGACTGCGTGCCCTCGATGAGCTTATCCTCGAAACCTTCATCCTGACCCTTGTCATCGGGGGCGGTCAGGACAATGGTTTTGCCCGGATATTTTCCGCCGACGACCTCGTTGACAGCGCGGGTCCTGTTCTGGTGCGAGTTATAGGAATAGGTGTAGTTGCCTTTGATCTCCAACTGCTTGATCGGCTTGATGGTAATCTCAGCCGTATTGGTAAAGTTGGAGGTGCGGGTCATGTTGGTGTAGTTCTTGTCGGCGAGAATGGCGTTGGTACCGTCGCCGCCACCACCCATCTGGGTCTCGTACAGCAGGTTGCCATCCGGGTTCTCAGGCGTCAGGAACGCATAATATCCGGCCGACACGTGGTAGAGCGTACGCTTGACGTCGCTGTAGCCGGGATAGTTGTAATCGGAAGCGTAGTAGGCGGCGTTGTTGCTGATGTTCAGCCACTTGGTCACATCGAAACTGATGCGGGCGCGGAGGTTGTACTTGTTGTAGATATCCGGATTCTGTTTGAACACACCCTGCTCCCGGTTGTAATTGGCCGAGAGGAAGTACTTGATGGTCTTGGTGCCGCCGGTGAAGGACAGGTCATGGTTCATCATCGGCTTGAGGTCGTTGAAATAGTAGTGCCACCAGTCGGTGTTGCCATAGTAGCGGTACATACCGTTCTCGTCCACGATCACCCAGGGGCGCTCGGGATTCTCCACAACGTCGTTGCGGCGGGCCCACAGTTCGGCCATATCGTCCTCGGTGTAGTTGATGGCGTTCGTGCCCTGAGAAGACTTCTGGAACTTGTTGGGAATATAGACGGAATAGTAACCGCGGGACTCGTAGTCGGTCCGGGTGGTCGGGAGGGAGAAGCCGAAACGGCCGCTGTAGCGGACCTTGGCGCGCCCCTCTTCGTTGGCACCGGACTTGGTCGTGACAAGAATGACGCCGAAAGCCGCCTGCGCACCATAAACGGCAGCGGAGGAGGCGTCCTTCAACACGGAGATGCTTTCCACATCGTTAGGGTTCACGCGGTCAAGGGAACCGGCGACACCGTCGATCAGCACGAGCGGGCTACCGGAGTTGATTGAGTTCCAACCACGGATGTTGATGCTGGCGCTCTCACCGGGCTTACCGGAAGCGGTGGTGACTGTCATACCGGGGACCGTACCCTGGAGGAGGTTACCCAGGTTCGCCTGGGAACGTTTCGAGATTTCCTCGGCTCCGACCACGGAAACTGCACCGGTCAGGTTTTCCTTCTTCGTGGCACCATAACCGACCACGACCGTCTCATCCAGAAAGAGGGCGTCCTCTTCGATGGTGACATTAATCGTGCTGCGGCCGGCGATGGCCTCTTCCGCATCCTTATAACCGATGGTGGAGAAGAGGAGGGTAGCCTTGGAGGACGCATTGATGGAATAACTTCCGTCGGCGCCGGTGACGGTACCCGTCGCAGTGCCCTTCACGAGGACGCCCACGCCGGCGACCGGCTCACCGTTGGTGTCTTTTACAACACCGCTGACCACGCCCGATTTGGCTTTGGGCGCACTCACGACGACATGCTTGCCGTTGATGGTCCAGGTGTAGGAACTTCCGAGGGCGGCATCGAGCACGGCCTTCACGGAGGAAGTGCCGGCGGGAACGCTCACCGACTTGGAGGTGCTGACTTCCCGGGCATCAAAGTCCACGGACAGCCCGGTCTGGGATTCCACCTCCCGGAACAGTTGTCCTATCGTCATCTGTCCGCCGGAAAGGCTCACCTGCTGGCTTTGCGCAAACAAGCTTCCGCACAGAAAGAGGCAGAACAACGTTGCAAAAAATAGCTTTTTCATACCAGATAATTGTGTTTAATTACGGGTTTTTTCACTATAAAGTAAGCAAAAAAGCACGAAACACACAAATTTTCGAGCAGAAAAGTGCGAATGAAAGCACTAAAAAAGCCGACTGAACAGCCGGCCTTTATCTTAGAAGTAATAGTAGTATTCGTTTCCGTCCTGATCCTTTTCGTAGCGGGAATCGGGAATCAGGAGCGTTAGTGTCGTGAGTACGTCGTCTATCGTCTCTTCCGGCGCAAAACGAACATTGAGTGCACTGGCGCGCATATTCGCTGCATTATAGCGGATGGATACGCCGTAACGTTTCTCCAGGGCGCGGGCCACTTCGGGGAAAGAGGCGTTGCTGAAGGGGAGGAAACCGTCCACCCATGCCATAACCTTTTCGGCATTCACCCGGGTGACGGAAGCCGTCTTGCCGGAGGGGGAATAGACCAGTTGCATGTCCGGATCCAGGAAGTAGGAACGGCCGCCGGACACGTCCACCCGGACCTTTCCTTCCTTGAGCGTGGTGCGGAACGTCTGGTCTCCGGGGTACGCCTGAATGCAGAAAGAAGTACCGAGCGCCTCGACATCCATAAAGTCCGTCTTGACGATGAAGGGCATGTCGGGGTTCTTGGCCACGTCGAAATTACCTTCGCCCGTCAGATAGACGATGCGGTTGCCGCCGGTGAACTTTTCGGGATACAGCAGGGAAGAACCCGCATTGAGGACCACCTTCGTACCGTCCTCCAGCGTAATCGAGGAGGTGTGGTTGTAGTCTGCGACCAGGTTGCGCGTGCTGCTGAGGGGAGAAACGTCGTATCTGTCACGCGTAAGCGTAAAGGTACCCATCGCGACGACCGCCAGGGAGGCGGCAATGGAAAATGCGGAAGCGACTCCCTTCCAGCGACGCTTGCGGGATTCGTCTGCATCTATTCTTTTTCCCAGGCGCACAAGCTCCCGGAAGGTGGTGGAGTTCAGTTGACCCTCGCTTTCCGCCCACAACGCCTCCAGGGGATTGTTTCCCAGGATTTTCTCATCCATTATGTTGATTTTCTTTGTCATTTCACCCATAAAGTAAGCCACTCAACGGCTTACACACAAAACAGTATTAAAAAACTCACGACTTTTCTCAACGCAGCCAGTACATTCGTGATATGATTCTCCACCGTACGCTTGTTGATACCCAGTTCCACGGCGATTTCATCGTTGGATTTCCCTTGAATGCGGCTCATCACGAACACTTCCCTGCGTTTGCGGGGCATCTTGTCGAGCGTCCTGCGAATCAGTTCATCCGTTTCCGATGCATAGAGCTTCGCTTCGCCGCTGGGCGCGACGCTCGGGCCGGAAACGGTCATTTCCCGCTGGTAACGGGCGTTGACCGCATTTTTGTCGAAATGATTATAGACCTTGAAACGCGCCATCTGGAAGAGATAGGCGGAAAAGGACTTGACCTGACTGAATTTTTCCCGGGAAGTCCAGATGTCGAAAAACACGTCCTGGGCATAGTCTGCAGCCGTATCCTCATTGCCGCGCCCCAGCAGGCGGCTGAAAAAAGCCACCAAGTGGGGCTGCCACTCGAGGAATAGCCACTCAAACGCCTGCCGGTTCCCTTCAGAGAGGGCTTTGAGGCAATATTTTTCGTCTTCCTGGGTCATAGGAGCCCCAAAGATACGAAAATATCCTGAAAACGAGCGCGATTGGCGTTTATTTTACAATCAAGGCGTTGGGAACGGAGCGCTCTCCTTCGTGGTCGAAACGCTGGTTGTCGTAGGGGTGGTTGAGCACGCCAAAGTCGCTGGTCCAGAGAGTGGCGGAGCCGCCACCGTCAAGGTTGAGGGCCTCATACAGTCCCAGGGACTCGCAGAAGGTCTGCATCTCGGACACATTCATGCCGTCCGCAAGGGGGAAGCGGCCGTCCACAACGATAAAATAGACCATCCCGTCGAGCGTGTACCCGACCAAGGTGCGAGGATGCCGACGTTGATAGAAGCGACGGAAGGTGCGGGAGCCGTCGTTTTCATAGAAAAGCGGCTTGCCGCTTTCGAGCAGCACGGGCCCGGACACGATGGCCTCGCGCCAGCCCTTGGCGGTCGAGCTGGTGGTCAGCGTATCAATGAGGGCGATATCCACGCTCCGGCCTTTTTTGTCCTTGATCCGGAACATGCCGTTGAAAAGGGCGGCGTCCCCGCTCGTTTTCGAACAAACGACGCGGCCTTCGTCCTTGAGGAAGGTAATCGGCTGGTTATCCTTGTCGAAAAAGCTGCCGTTGATGGCGGCAAGGGCCTTGTTGGCTGTGCCGAGGCTGCTCGTTGCGGCCGCTTTTTCCCCGGGAGAAGAAAGCACCGAAACGGCATGCGCCTTCATCGGGAAACGCACCATCGAGACGGTCTGCTTGCCTCCAAAAGCGTCGATGGTCGCACTGGCCGCTTCCACCTTGCTGTTTCCGACGGCCTTCCAGCCCCAGTCGATGGCTTTCAGCGCAGCGAGGTCGTCCGCCGTCTTAATCGCCCGTTTGGTTTCCCGCACGAGCGGGAGGTAGTAGGCCTTGAAATCACTCCATTTATAGTAGGGACCGCTGACGGCGGGCAGGGGCAGGGCGGCCTCCGCTTCGTTCACCAGTGCTTTGACCAGGATGTCTCCGGACGCGTTTTTGAAAAATACCAGCTGGAGGTTGGCGCCCAGCGGGAGGTTGTAACTGGGGAAAATCTCCTGCGCCTGCTCAAAGGAAGTCGCCGTCTTGCCGAAGCCGTTCACGTCCAGGATGACAAAGAGCGGCGCGAGGGCCGAGTCGTGTCCGAAACGAAGCCGCAGCTGCGTCTTTCCGGAGGCGATGTCCGCGTCAGCAGAAGAGATGATCTGTCCGAGGGTAAAGGCCGCATAATCCACCGCACGGTGCTTCGAACCCTCGAAGCGGGCCATATGGAGGAAATAACTCACGCAGTCGCCCATCCAGATTTTTTGCAGTTCTTCGGGGGAGAACACATCGTCGAAACAACCCTGGTCCGCATCGAGGCAACGGGTGTTGGTCACAATGGCATAAAGGGAACTGATAAACTTCTCGGGGGTGGTTTTCAGGACATTCTTGAAGACGTCCATGGAGGTAAAGAAGCGAAGCGCAATCTGCTCGCAGGGGACGGTCTTCTCGAAGTACGCGGCCGCTGCATCGTCCACCTCCTTGCCGCACTTGAAAGCGTCTTTCAGCATATAAGGGTTTGCGGAAAGACTGGGTTGCAGCCAGGAGCAATACATCGCGGACGCGTCGGCGTTGACATCCAGGTCAGGATCGAGCGCCACCAGGCGGGAAAGACAGGACCACATGCTCATAATCACGCGGGCGGACTCCGTTGAGACGGCTTCCACGTGCGTGGGGCCCTCGAACACCTGCGGGAAACGCTCGAACATATGTTGGGCGATACCCCGGTGCTGCGCCTTGCCCACGCCGGTCAGGTTTCCTTTGCAGAGTTTGACCTTCTGGAAGAACTTTTCGTAGCGGGAGAGGAAATCCTTGCCGCCATCCGCGAGCATCCCAGCCTGATCCGCCTTGGTCAGAAAGCCGTAGAGCGTTTCGTACTCGCTCGTACAGTAACGGGCGCCGTGGCGGGCGAAATGGCTGATATAGAAAGGTTGATACCCTTCCGGCGCCGGCGTGACAGCCGGTGCCTGAGACACATCATAGGCATAGAACGACCCCGCCGCTTTGAGGGGGTCCTCCTTGATGAAGTCTTGGGGGCTCTGCGCCAGGCAGAGTCCCCAAGAACACATCAAATATAAACAACACAAACCAATGTTTCGCATATAGAAGCTTTATCAATAGATGTAGAAGGCGCAGCTGCTGGCGCGACGGGCTACTTCATTGTTCTTGATCCAGTAGTAAGAACCGGAACCGCAGCCGTAGGTAGGCCATTCGTTGTGAGGGTGGTTAACAATGTTGTGCTTGTCACCCTTGCCGGAGACCCACATCTGGGAACCGCCGCCACCATCGAGGTTCATCGCCTTGTAGCAACCCAGTCCTTTCGCCAACTTGGCCAGCGTAGGGGTGGACATACCGATGGCGCGCTGCGAAGTGGTGCTGGAAGTCCAGCGGCCGTCCACGGTAATCTGAATGATGTACTCGCGGGATTTGGAAATACCGATGACCGTACGGGGATGGGTATCGTCGAGGAATTCCTGCGAACCCTCTTCCGGCCTGGACTGGGTGATGCCTTTCCACACGAGGAGGGGTCCGGCGCAGCCCACCGTCGGCGCGCCGAGCATGGCAGCCTCGAAGTTACTGGCCACTTTCACGATGTTGATATTATTGCCGTCAACAGTGATGGCGCAGTCGCAAATATAGGCAGCGGCATCCCGGGCAGAACTCTTGACAAAGTCATTCACGCGGACAAACTGAGAAGTCATACAGCCGTTCGTACCTGCAACGGCGTTCAGGTAATTGCATTTTTCATCCAAATAATCCTTGTCAGCATGGGAATAATCGTGGAAGATGCCAAAATGGTTGGTACTGCTGAGTTTGGTCCTGATCACGTTGATTTCCCGAACCTGGCCATCCCAGGTACCGTGGAAGTGGTAGTATTCCACACCGGTGCGGAGGGTATATTTCGTTCCGCCGAGGGCCACGAGATCGATGGTGGGCGTATCGCTCCAGCCAGAAGCCTCGGGATCCGGATCAGGATCGGAACCGCCGGGGATATCGTCACTCACCCAGCCATAGGTATCGTCGGGGGTGACAACTGCGCTGGACGCCAGGTGCTTGCCCTGGTAGGCGTAGTAACGTTTGTAGTTCGTTGCGGAGGTATTACTATAACCGAATTTGGCCGCGTCACCATTGGTCATATTGCTTTCATAGGGGGAGGTTCCCGTGAGCACCTTGAGCGGCGTACCGGTTCCGCTTACGTTCGCATGGTCGAAACTGCTACTCGGTGACCAGAAAATGTTGGTATAGGTGATGCCGTACTTACGATAGTTGTTGGTCAGGGTGCAGTTGGGATGGGTGTAACCCACAACGGCGCCACCACTGTAGTCATCGCTGCTGCGCTGCTTGATACGATCGTTCCAGGCGACACAGTTGGAGACCGTTACGTCAGCCGATTGCAGGAGACCCACAATACCACCGGAAGCACCGTAGCCGTAGCCGACGTTGATATCAGAAGAAGAGAAGCAGTGATCCAGCACGGCCGCGCTGCCGGAAACGAAGTGACCGACGATACCACCGACCCCTGTCTGGCCTTCCATATAGCAGGAAGAGTAACTGTCCCGGATTTGAAGGGTCGTACCGGTAACAGCACCGACCAAGCCGCCGACGCAGTTTTTGTTCCTTCCGCCACGGCCCAGATCGCCGGTCGTGTGGCATTTTTTGACTACATGTCCAGAGGTTGCCATACCGCCTATCAGACCACCTACACCGGAGGTATTGATGTTGCCCGATCCGCAACCTTTGAGGTTGATGCGCTCGACAGAGCTGTTGATCACCGTACAGCCGCAGTTGCTGGCGAGATAAGCGATCATACCGCCCGCATAGCCCACTTCTGCGCTCGTTTGAATTTCCGTGTTGATGACATGGCAATTGGTGACTTCGCTACATTTGCCGACCCGGCCGAGCATACCGCCCACGGCAGCATTGCCACCCGCGGTGGTCACGCTGGAGTTGCGAACGGTAATCCCTTCAAAATCGGCCTGATGGCCCTGACTGCCGGCATAGCCCGCCACCACGGCGCAGTTATGGTTGTTCGTAGTACCTGTGCCAACGATGGTCGCACCGTCAAAGACGACATTGCTTACCTTGCCCCAAAGGTATCCGATAAAACTGGGATTATCCGAAACATTGTCGACGGTCAGGTTGGAAATCTCGTGGCCGCCGCCGTCGAAAAATATCTGCCGGTGATTATCATATCCGGGACTAAGCGGCTCCCAGTGGGCAATCGGCGTAAGGTCCACGTCGTCCACCATCTTGAAATACCTGATCGAAGCATCTGTAATCAAGCTGTGCATCGCATCCATCTGGTGGCAGTCACCAATCAGGTAAGGATTGGATTCGGTACCGATGTTCGTGTTATCATAGTTCGCATAGCTGGCGATATTCGGGCAGTCAATCTTGATGGTGTTGCACCGACTGGCGATAAATTGATCGGAGGTCGTTTGCTTGCGGTAGGCTGTATATTTGTCGTAGTCGTTGTTAGAGACCTGGAACTGGTACACAAACCCCGTATTAGCGGGAATATCGACGGTTCCGGCCGGAAGGGTCGCATAGATGGTGACGATCTTATCGCTCGCACCCGGGTTGTTAATGGCGACGGAAAGTTCATTGCCACCGTCGAAAATGGCGGAGGAGGACTTCACGATGACCTTCCGGACGCTGCTGGCAATGCTCTGGGAAGGCAGCTGCGCACAAATGCGGAGCACGGAGGAGCAGGCATAACCACCATTACCGTGAGCATAGGCCCAGTTACTGGAGAAGGTGACAGCCTCATAGGTATTGACGCCGTTCAGGGCGACTGCATATCCGAGGTGGGACGTGCTGCCGTTGGAGTCCTGGGTCTGGCTGGTAAAGCCGCCGGGCAGGTTGCTCGTCAGGATGATGTTATAAGCCGTCGAGCTGGAGAGGGCGGAAACGCCGCCCAGAGCCGTAAAGACAGCGGTTTTTGTACCCGCACCGGAGGTGTAGGTAAAGACGGCCTCCTTGTCCGGATCGTTTACGTCGCGCACGGTAATAACATCGGTGGCTTCCCACTTGAGCACCAATTTGCTGGTTGCAGACGAGTTATAAGGAGTCAAGGAGACTTTGGACCCCTCTTCATCATCGGGGTTGGCAATCGAAATTCCCTCGTCGGGAATGGTGACCGTAATGGATACAGGGTCTCCTCCCTCCGAAAATTTCATCTCCTCTTTAAGAGTACAGGCGGCAACAACGCCGGTCAGAGAAATGGCTGCAAGCAGCAGCAAGTTATTAGTTTTCATGAACTGAATAATTAGGCAGTTTTCACCTAATAGTAAGCAAAGCCGGGCTGTACGCACAAAACAAATTTAATGTGTTATGACCGTCCTTCGGATGGCATCTGCCCAACCCTCCTTCAGGGCTGCGACCGTTTCTGCGGACGTCTTCGGCGAAAAGACTTTCTCCGCTTTCCACTGGCGTTTGACCTCGTCAAGGTCTTTCCAGAACCCGACGGCCAGGCCGGCGAGGTAGCATGCGCCGAGCGCGGTGGTCTCGGTCACCTCGGGACGGATGACCTGCGCACCGAGAATGTCGGCCTGGAACTGCATCAGGAGGTTGTTGCGGGAGGCCCCGCCGTCCACTTTCAATTCCGGAAGCCGCACCCCCGAATCCGCAGCCATGGCCCCCACGATATCCATCGTCTGGAAGGCGATGCCCTCGAGCGCCGCCCGGGCAATATGCGCGGCCGAGGTGCCCCGGGTAATGCCGTAGATACAGCCTTTGGCGTACGGGTCCCAGTAAGGCGCGCCCATGCCGGTCAGGGCCGGCACGAAATAAACGCCGCCGTTGTCGGAAACCTGGCCGGCCAGCGCCTCGATTTCAGAGGAAGATTTTATGATGCCCAGGCCGTCGCGCAGCCACTGGACCACGCTGCCGCCCACGAAAATGCTGCCCTCGATGGCGTAGTTAACAGTCTCGCCAATCTTCCAAGCGACGGTGGTCAGCAGATTGTTCCGGCTGAAGATGGGTTTCTCTCCCGTATTCATCAAAAGAAAACAGCCCGTCCCGTAAGTGTTCTTTACGCTTCCCGGCGCGGTACACATCTGTCCGAAGAGGGCGGCCTGCTGGTCTCCCGCAATGCCCGCAATGGGCACTTCGTGCGCGAAGAGCGTGGTTTTGGTCATTCCGTACACCTCGCTGGAGGATTGGACCGCCGGCATCATGGAGGCGGGGATGCCGAAAAGTTCCAGCAACTCCTCGTCCCAGGTGAGGTTGTGGATATTGAAAAGCATCGTGCGGGAGGCGTTGCTCACGTCGGTCACGTGCACCCCGCCCCGTGTCAGATTCCAGACCAGCCAGCTGTCCACCGTCCCGAAACGGAGTTCGCCCCGCCGGGCTTTCTCGCGCGCGCCCGGGACATTATTAAGTATCCAACGGATCTTCGTGGCCGAGAAATACGCGTCGATCATCAGGCCCGTCTTCTGACGGATGCGCTCCGTAAGTCCCTGCGCCTTAAGCTGATCGCAATACCCGCTCGTGCGCCGGTCCTGTCAGACAATGGCGTTGTAAACCGGCTCGCCGGTGGCCGCATCCCAGACAAGGGTGGTTTCGCGCTGGTTGGTGATACCGATGCCGGCGAGGTCCAGACCGTTGATCCCGATTTTGGCAATGGCTTCCGCAATGACGGCCGCCTCGCTGGACCAAATCTCCTTCGGGTCGTGTTCCACCCACCCCGGACGGGGAAAGTGCTGGGTAAATTCCTTCTGCGCGACAGAGCGAATCTGCCCGCCGCGGTCGAAAACGATGGCCCGCGAAGAACTGGTTCCCTGATCCAGGGCAAGGATGAAATCTTTCATTGCGCGCTGCTGGTTGAACGGTTATTAATATGTCGGTACTAAGTTAGGAAAAAAAGTGTAACTTTGCGACTTGAAAAATCAAAAATTCACCGCTATGAAAGCCATTCGTTCGACAGATTTCCATTTCCCCGGCCAGAAGGCCAAATACACCGGTAAAGTCCGGGACGTGTACAGCATCGGAGACGATTATCTCGTGATGGTCGCGACCGACCGCATTTCCGCCTTCGACGTCGTGTTGCCCGAGGGTATTCCCTACAAGGGCCAGGTGCTCAACCAGATTGCCGCCAAGTTCCTGGATGCGACGACCGACATCCTGCCCAACTGGAAAATCGCCGAAGTCGATCCGATGGCCACCATCGGATGGCGCTGCGAACCCTTCAAGGTGGAGATGGTCATCCGCGGCTACCTGACGGGCCACGCCTGGCGCGAGTACAAGAGCGGCAAGCGCAGCCTCTGCGGCGTCACGCTCCCCGAGGGCATGGTGGAGAACCAGCGTTTCCCCGAGCCCATCATCACCCCGACGACCAAGGCCGCCGAAGGCCACGATGAGGACATTTCCAAGGAGGAAATCATCGCCCAGGGCATCGTCTCCCGCGAGGATTACGAGCAACTTGAAAAATACACCCGCGCCCTCTTTGCCCGCGGTACCGAAATAGCTGCCGGCAAGGGACTGATCCTGGTGGACACCAAATACGAGTTCGGCAAGCGCGACGGAAAGATCATCCTGATGGACGAGATTCACACGCCCGACTCTTCCCGCTACTTCTACGCCGAGGGCTACGAGGAGCGTCTTTCCAAGGGCGAGCATCAGAAACAGCTCTCCAAGGAATTTGTGCGCGAGTGGCTGATGGCGAACGGTTTCCAGGGCAAGGAAGGCCAGAAGGTGCCCGAAATGACGCCCGCGGTGGTCTCCGGTATCACGGAGCGCTACATTGAGCTCTACGAACACATCACGGGCGAGAAATTCGTTCCCGCTCCCGAAGCGGATGTCACGGGACGCATTGAAAAGAACATTCTGGATTTCCTGAAAAAGTAAACATTATGATTGAGCGCTATTCCCGCAAGGTAATGCGGGACATCTGGACCGAAGAAAACAAATTCAACGCCTACCTCGAGGTGGAGACCCTCTCCTGCGAAGCCTGGAGCAAACTGGGTGTCATTCCCGAAGAGGACGTAAAGAAAATCCGCGAAAAGGCGAGCTTCAAGGTGGACCGCATCCGCGAGATCGAGGAGCAGACCCGTCACGATGTGGTCGCGTTCACCCGCGCCGTCAGCGAAAGCCTCGGCGAAGAACGCAAATGGGTACACTACGGACTGACTTCCACCGATGTGGTAGACACGGCGAACGGCTACCTGCTCAAACAAGCGGACGCCATTCTGCTCAAGGATATGGAAGAATTCCTCGAGGTGCTGAAAAAGCGCGCGCTCGAATTCAAGGACACCCCCTGCATCGGCCGTACGCACGGCATTCACGCCGACATCACTTCCTTCGGTCTGAAATGGGCCCTCTGGTATGAGGAAATGAAACGCAACATCGAGCGCTTCAAATTCGCTTCCGCCAGGGTTGAAGCCGGCAAGATGAGCGGCGCCGTGGGCAACTTCGCCAACATTCCGCCTTTCATCCAGGACTATGTCTGCGACAAACTCGGCATCGCTTCCGCCGACATTTCCACCCAGGTGCTGCAGCGTGACCGCCACGCGTTCTACCTCGCCTCCCTCGCCGTGACCGCCTCCACCCTGGAGCAGATGGCCTTCGAGGTCCGCAACCTCCAGCGCACCGAGGTGCGTGAGGCCGAAGAGGCGTTCCGCAAGGGGCAGAAAGGCTCCTCCGCCATGCCGCACAAGCGCAACCCCATTTCCAGCGAGAATATCTGCGGCTGCGCCCGTGTGATGCGCGGTTATATGACCGCCTCCTGCGAGAACGTGGCCCTCTGGCACGAGCGCGACATTTCCCACTCCAGCACCGAGCGCATCATCCTGCCGGACGCGACGGAGCTGCTTGATTACATGCTCTGCCGTTTCAAAGGCATTCTGGAAAACCTTACCGTCTATCCCGAGACGATGCTCAAGAACATTTATCGCACCAACGGCGTCATCTTCGCCCAGCGTGTGATGAACGCCCTCATCGGCAAGGGACTCGCTCGCGAGGAAGCCTACGACACCGTCCAGCCTATCGCCATGAAAGCCTGGAGCGAAGGTCTCGACTACAAGAGTCTTCTGCAGGAAAGCGAGAAGGTGATGGGACTGCTCTCCCAGGAAGAACTTGACGGCTGCTTCACCCTGGAATACTACTTCAAGAACGTAGAATACATCTACAAACGCGTCGGGATTCTCTAAATCCCGCTTGGCGTTTTAGACCTGTTCAATCCCCGCCGCCGCGCATTGGGCGCGTTTGGCGAGGATTACCTGTAGTCCAAGTGCACCGACAATCCGGTAGAAAGTGCTTACGCTCGGGGTCATCGTCCCGTGCTCAATTTTGGATATATAACTCTTCGTCGAACCAATTCGGGAGGCTAATTCCGCCTGCGTGATTTTTTCTTCTTTCCTCGCATCCCGAAGAATCTGCCCAGAATAGAATGCATATGCGCGTTCTTCTGCGATTGCTCGTTCTGGTGTCCCCGGTGCTCCGAATTCCGCATCAAGAACCGCATCATAGTCTCTTATTTGAAAATCATTTACGTGTTGTTTCATAATATTCTTTCATTATCTGTTTTGCTCTGATAATCTCTTTTCTGGGTGTCTTTTGAGATTTCTTCTGGAATCCATTGAATAGAACAATTACATTACCTCTGTCGAAGATAAAGAACGTCCGAAAAATTTTACTTTCAAATTCTGTCCGTAATTCATAGAGTCCATTTTCTATATGCTTGACAAATTTCGCAGGCAACCGATTTTCTGTTTTTAACAAGAGGAGTCCATAATTAATCTTCCTCCTTTCATCTTCGGTTAGAGTGTCCATGAATGTTTCAAAATAACCGCCGAAAGTGCAAATTTTACGCATCGCCACAAAGGTATTAAAAGTTTCTTTATCCTGCAACTTTTTGTTGTTGTGTTCTTCGGCAAAAATAAGACTTCTTCTCACAAAAAAAGTTCAAAAAAAGAAAATCTTTTTCGCGTTGTGAATTTGTAAATTTTGTTCAATCAAACAAAAAGCCCCGGCGTACGGACGTCGGGGCTTATCGTATAAAGGTGTTGGATTTTATTTCTTCTTCGCCGCTTTCTTTTCGAGGGCACGCTCGGTGTCGTACATGACGGGCGTACCGATGAAGATGGAAGCGTAGGTACCGATGACGATACCGAGGATGAGGGCGACCGCCAGACCGCGGATGGTCTCACCGCCGAAGATGGCGATGGAAAGCATCGTGACGAGGGTCGTGAGGGAGGTGTTCATCGTACGGGAGAGGGTCGCGTTGAGGGCCTCGTTGACCACGCCGCCAAACTCAGCCTTGGGATGCAGGCCCTTGTACTCACGGATACGGTCGAAGATAACCACGTTATCGTTGATGGCGTAACCGATGATGGTCAGGATGGCCGCGATAAAGGTGGAGTCCACATCGAGGGTGAAGGGCAGGATTCCGGAGAAGATGGAGAAGAAGCCGATCACGATGACGGCCGTGTGGGCCAGGGACACCACACCGCCCAGACCCCAGGTCCACTTGCGGAAGCGGACGGCGATATAGGCGAAGATGACCAGCAGGGCCAGAATCACGGAGATGACGGCGCTGCGTTTGATGTCATTGGCAATGGTTGCACCCACCTTGTCGGAAGAAATGATACCGTTGGGGTTGTCGAGCGTGGAGGTGAAGTCGCTCAGCGTCAGGTCTTCGTTTGCGAAGAAGCCCTTGAGGGCGCTGAAGAGCATTCCTTCAATCTCGGCGTCCACCTCGGTGGATTCCTGATCATATTTATAAGAGGTGGTAATCTTCATCTGGCTTTCGCCGCCGAACTGCTTGACCTCGACGGAGGCATTCTTGACACTCTCGTCATTCGCGGCCGCTTCGTTGAAGACGGCCAGCGTCGCGCTACGGACCTCTTCGGCCAGCACGGGCTTGTCGAAACGAACGACATAGGTACGACCGCCGGTGAAGTCCACACCGTAAGTAAAGCCCTTGGTGAAGATGGAACAGAGGGACGCAAGAATCAAAAGACCGGAGAAGAGATACGCCCACTTGCGGTTCTCAATGAACTTCACGTGGGTATTCTTCAGGAAGTTGCGGGTCCACTTGTTGTCGAAGGTGATGCCCTTGCCGGCTTCCGTACGGGAGTCGAAGATTAGACGGGGAATGAAGATGGAGGACAAAACCGAGGTAATGATACCGATAATGAGCGTAGTTGCAAAGCCCTTCACCGGACCGGAACCGAAGGAGAAGAGCACGAGACCCGTCAGAAGGGTGGTGATCTGACCGTCGATAATGGCGGAGTAGGCGTTGGAGAAACCGTCCTTGACGGCAAGGCCCAGGCCTTTGCCGGCGTTGAGTTCTTCCTTGATACGCTCATAGATAATCACGTTGGCGTCCACGGCCATACCCAGGGTCAGGACCAGACCGGCGATACCCGGCAGGGTCAGCACGGCGCCGAAGGCGGCGAGGGTCCCGAAGAGGAGGATGACGTTGACCAGCAGGGCGATGTCCGCCACCAAACCGGCGCCCTGATAGAAGAATACCATGTACACCAGCACGAGGAGGAACGCGATGACGAAGGAAATGAGACCCGCGTTGATGGACTCAGCGCCGAGGGAAGGACCGACCACCTGTTCCTGAACGATGGTGGCGGGAGCGGGCAGCTTACCGGATTTGAGGACGTTGGCAAGGTCTTCGGCCTCGGTCACGTCGAAGTTGCCGGTAATCTGGGAGCTGCCGCCCGTAATGGCGGAGTTGACGACCGGGTAGGAATAGACCATACCGTCGAGCACGATGGCAATCTGACGGCCGATATTCTCCTTGGTCATCTGGGCCCAGATATTGGCGCCTTCGGCATTCATGGTCATGGAAACGTCGGGATTGCCGCTGCGGCCATTGCCGAAGTTGACGCGGGCGTCGGTCACGCAGCCGCCGTCAAGCGGGGCTTTGCCGTCCACGGTCGTGGACTTGATGGCCACGAGTTCGAAGGTGTTGTCACCCGGGATATACTGGGAAGGTTTGACCGTCCACATCGCCTTGAATTCCGCAGGGAAGAGGGCCTGCACCTGAGGCATGGCCAGATAGCGGTTGATCTTGGCGGTGTCGGCGTAATTGGCGTAACCGATGCAGGCGCCCTTGCCAAGTCCTCCCTGGTAGGAGTTGGGGCTGAGCGCGGCGAAGAGGGGGTTCTGCTTCTTGAAACGGGCCATGGCTTCGGCATCGGCGCCTTCCAGAGAGGCGGCAAGGCTGTCGGCGGCGCTCACCTGAGCGGTGGCGGCTGGAGTGTCGTCCTCCTGCATTTCGGCCAGGAGATTGTTGGCCTCGACGAGGAAAGGATAAATCTCGGAGTTCTCATAGGTAGCCCAGAACTCGAGGGACGCGGTGCCCTGGAGGAGTTTGCGCACGCGCTCGGGCTCTTTCACGCCCGGAAGTTCCACAAGGATACGGCCGCTGTTTCCAATCTTCTGGATGCTCGGCTGGGTCACGCCGAAACGGTCGATACGGTTGCGGAGAACGTTGAAGGAGTTGTTGATGGCACTCTCGGCTTCCTTGCGGATCACTTCGAGCACCTGCTCGTCGGTGGACTCGGGATGCACCTTGTCGCGCATCTCGTAGGTACCGAAGATTTCACTCAGGCGACGGCCGCCGGAGACCTCCTTCCAGGCCTCACCGAAGAGGGTGATGAAATCCTTGGAGGAATTGACGCTGTTTTTCTTCGCCATTTCGATGGCGGAAAGGAATTCAGGGCTCTTGTTATCTTCGGAAATCGCCTTCACGAGGTCCTCGAGCTGGACCTGGAGCATGACGTTCATACCGCCCTTGAGGTCGAGGCCGAGGTTGATTTCCTTTTCCTTGACATCCTTGTAGGTGTAACCGAAGTACACTTTCTCCGTAGAAACGGAGTCAAGATACGCGGCCTTGGCCTCTTTGCGGACGGCGTCAAGCCAGTAGGCTTTGTCTGCGTCTGCAATTTTAGAGAAAGAGACCGAGTCGGCCTGGGCTGCGGCTGCGGCCGCTTCGGCTTTGGCGTCCGCCTTGCCCTCGACAATTTTGCTGACGAGGGTGAAGGAGAGCTGCCAGAGGCAGGCCAACACAAGGAGGATGGCCACCAGTCTGATTGCGCCTTTACTTTGCATAGTATTACGTTTTTAAAATTTATTCAAAACACTAAGGGCGCAAATTTACAATAATTTTCCGAGAAAACGCCTATTTTGGCCGAAAAATGCGCGCTATTTCTGCGTAGAAGCTCCATCCGGAAGATTGCCGCCCCGGCATTTTTCCAATTCCTCCCGAAGCCAGGCTATGATTTGGTCTTTGTCATCCAGACAGCGCCCCAGGCGGGAAACATCCTGTTGAAGAGACTTGACGGCCTCCCGGCTTTCCTCCAGCTTTCCTTTCAACAGGGCGATTTGCTCCTCGTAATCATCACGTTCGTCCTTGAGCAGGGAGGGAACGGGTTCGCGCTGGATTTCTTCCACATAACTGTCCGTCCCCTCGTTGTCCACGCCCAGCAACTCCTCAAGGGACACCCCCAGAATGCGGGCGATATCGGCGATACGCGGATATACGAGGTGGGTGCCGTCTTCAGCTTCCACCCGCTTGTACGTTCTTTCGTCGATGCCCAGCCTGGCCGCCATCATGCCCTGGGTGATCCCCTGGTCCGTGCGGAGTTTTCGAATCAGGCTTTTGAGTTGTGCGTCATCCATGATGCGAGGATTCTTGATGTCAAGCACAAAATTATTTCATTGAAAGGAAAGAACAGGTGACAGATTTTGTCCCCTCGGGGCGAATTTTTTCCCATTTTCACAAAAAAAGGTCAAGAAAAAGAAATTTTTTTTCATTTTGTGATTTTGTAAGGTCAAAATCCGTCCCTTTTTGCGAGCTTTGCCCCTACCAAAACATGTCACGCTATGGGAAAGAATCTGTCACCTTCCATCTCCGTTCGCAACGCCTCGCTGAGCCCGATGGATGCTCGCGCGGACCGCGACCTAAATCATCTGCTGGCCTTCCTGAAGGCTGCAAATCTGCCCAACCTGGACCGCTATCTCCGGCAAACGCTGGGAACCGACCTGACGGAATTCGTTGAAAATGCCATCTCCTCTTGTCGGTCTTGCTAATTAAGTGTATTTTTGCACGGGAAAAGCACGGAAAATGGTCGCAAAACATCAAGAAAACCTCCTGAAGCCCTGGATGGTCGAAGACAGGATGGAAGCCGGAGCCGATGAGGCCGGTCGCGGGCCGCTGGTCGGTGCCGTTTATGCTGCTGCCGTGGTGCTGCCGCCGGATTTCCATCACCCGCTCTTGAATGATTCCAAGCAGATGAAGCGGAAAGATCGTGATGCGCTGCGGGAAATCATTCAGCGGGAAGCCGTTTCCTGGGCCGTTGAAGCCGTAAGCGAGACGGAAATCGACCAGCTCAATATCCTCTGGGCGTCCGTTACCGGGATGCAGCGCGCCGTGCGGAGGCTGTCTCCTCGCCCGGATTTCCTGCTGATTGACGGCAACCGGTTCCGTCCCTTCGATGAATACGTCCTGGCGGGCGCTGACGGGAGTGTGCCGGAAGGGAAAAGGGGCTATGCCTGTATCGTGAAAGGAGATGCGACCTATGCGAGCATCGCCGCCGCCAGTGTGCTGGCCAAGACCTGGCGGGACGAGTATATGGAACGGCTGGCGAAGGAGTATCCCGAGTACGGCTGGGAGAAAAACATGGGTTATCCCACGCCCGACCATATCGAGGCCATCAAAAAATACGGCCTCACGCCGCTCCACCGGAAAAGTTTCCATCTCAAGCAGCTGGAGCCCGCGTTGTTTTGACCGCTCCCTCGCCGCTGAATTGTCCCGATTTTATTACCTTTGTAATTATGGAACTGCTGGAAATACTGAAAGATGTGGAACACCCCGCCAAAGGGGATCGGAACATCGTGGACCTCGGCATGGTGCAGAAGGCCGAACTGAAGGATGGAAAGGCGGTTATCGTTCTCGCTTTTCCCAAGCATCGCGACCCGTTGGCCGAATACCTGGCGAGTGCCTGCAAAGCGGCCGTCGTCCGCCATCTGGGCAAGGAGGTGGAAACGATTGTTGAAACCGTAGTGAAGGATGAACCCAAACCCAGGAAAGCCGGACTGGACCTGGGCGTAGAGGAACTTGCACAGGTCAAGCATATCATCGGCGTCGCCTCCGGAAAGGGAGGCGTGGGCAAGTCCACCGTGGCGGTCAACCTGGCAGTGGCCCTCGCCGGACTGGGATACAAGGTGGGGCTGGCGGACGCAGACGTGTACGGCCCTTCCGTCCCGAAGATGACCGGTACCGAAAACCTGGCCCCCAATGCATTTCAGGAAGGAGACAAGGAGATCATACTGCCCCTTGAGAAATACGGCGTGAAATGGATGTCCATCGGATACTTCGCCGCTCCGGAACAGGCGCTGATCTGGCGCGGACCGATGGCCTGCAACGCCCTCAAACAGATGATTCTTCAGGTTCGCTGGGGAGAACTGGACTTCCTGCTGATTGATATGCCTCCCGGCACGGGGGACATTCATATCAGCCTGGTGAATGACATTCCGATGGAGGGGGCGATTATCGTCAGCACGCCGCAGGACGTGGCGCTCGCGGACGTCGAGAAGGGAATCAACCTTTTCCGCAATGACGGCGTCAAGAAACCGGTCTTCGGACTCGTGGAAAACATGGCCTGGTTCACGCCGGCCGAACTGCCGGACCACAAATATTATATCTTTGGCAAAGACGGCGGAAAGAAGATGGCGGAGAAGTACAAGATTCCCCTCCTGGGCCAGATTCCGTTGATTCAGGGCATCCGCGAGGGAGCCGACGACGGCCGCCCCGCTGCCCTGCGGGAAGAGGGAGAAGGGCTGTATTACCTCCAACTTGCACAAAATCTGGCCGCCCGGACAAAATAATTGCTATCTTTGCACCCCGAAAAACAAACGGCCATGTCCCTCTATATACCCAAGAACTACAAGAACCTGATTCCCGGTTGCGAGAACACCGAGAAAGCCATCAAGGCCGTCAAGGATATGTTCCAGACCAACCTTTCCGCCCAGCTCGCCCTCCTGCGCGTGACGGCGCCGATGATCGTACTGACCGGAACGGGTATCAACGACGACCTCAACTCCATCGAGCGTCCGGTCCGTTTCCCCATCCGTGACATGGAGGAAAAACAAGCGGAAGTCGTTCATTCGCTGGCCAAGTGGAAACGGCTCAAGCTGGGAGAAATGGGAATCAAGCCCGGACGCGGCATCTATACGGATATGAACGCCCTGCGGCCCGACGAGGACCTGGACAACATCCACTCCATCTATGTGGACCAGTGGGACTGGGAGAAAGTCATCCGCAAGGAAGACCGCAACCTCGACTATCTCAAACAGACGGTCCGGCGCATCTACGAAGCCATCAAGGTGACGGAAAACAAACTCTATGTGGAGTTCCCGCAGATTGAGCCGATGCTGCCCGAGGATATCTTCTTCATTCACGCCGAGCAACTGCTGCAGATGTACCCCGGTCTGAGCCCCAAAGAGCGCGAGATGGCCATCGTCAAGGAGCACAAGGCCGTGTTTGTCATCGGCATCGGCGGTCCCCTTTCCGACGGGAGCCTCCACGACGGCCGCGCCGCGGACTATGACGACTGGAGCACCCCCAACAGTGAGGGGTACAACGGCCTCAACGGCGACATCCTGCTTTGGAACCCTGTCCTTGAAAGTGCCTTCGAAGTATCCAGTATGGGCATCCGCGTGGACGAGGCGGCGCTCCTACGCCAGTTGAAACAGCGCGGCCAGGAATGGAAAGCCGAACTGATGTTCCACAAGAAACTGCTTGGTGGAGAACTCCCCAATTCCATCGGTGGCGGCGTGGGACAGTCCCGTCTGTGTATGTTCCTGCTGCGGAAAGCCCACATCGGAGAAATCCAGTCCAGCATCTGGCCTGAAGAGATGCGCGCCCAATGCGCGGCGGCGGGGATTGAACTGGTGTAAGGCCTACTTGACCTTGTAGGCGGTCGAAACTTTTCCTTTGGTAATATTCTGCAATTTCCTGTCCAGCATCTTGCGCCGGATGGGAGCGAGGTTGTCCACAAAAACGTGGCCCTCGAGGTGCTCCAACTCGTGTTCCACCATACGGGCGGCGAACTTGTCGAAGGTTTCGGTGACGGGTTCGAAGTTCTCGTTGTAGTATTCGACGGTCAGGGAAGACGGGCGGCGAACGTCGGAATAGACCCCGGGAACGCTCAGACAGCCTTCGGAATAGACATTCGTCTCATCGCTCACCGCTTTCACGACGGGATTAATCATAGCGCGTTTGAAACCCTTGAGGTAGTCGTAGTTGTCCGAGACCACATCCCCGTCCACAATCAGCACGCGCAGGGACTCCCCGACCTGGGGCGCTGCGAGTCCGCAGCCGTCAGCTTTGGCCAGCGTGTCCCACATATCCTGAAGGAGGGTCGTCAACATTTCTTTCTCGGAGAGGTCGGCTTCGGCGGCCACTTTACGCAGGACCCCCTGCCCATAGAGATAAATCGGTCGTATCATGCGTTTTCGTTTTTCATTTTGTCCATCCAGCCTTGCAGGATAATCGCCGCGCTGATTTTGTCTACATTGGCCTTGTCCCGCCGGTCGGAGTATTTCATCCCGCCGTCAATCATCGCCTTGTGCGCCAGCACGGAGGTGAAGCGCTCGTCTTCCAGCTCGACGGGAACGTCCGGAAAGGCTTTCTTCAAAACGGGGAGAAAGGCACGGATATCCGCAGCCGCTTCGCTCTCCCGGCCGTCGAGATTGGTGGGAAAACCAACGACGAAGGCTTTTATCGTCTCACTTTCTGCGTATTTTTTCAGATATTCTATTAACTTTGCAGGATGGATGGTCTCCAGGGGAGATGCAAAGATACCGAGGGGGTCGCTGACCGCGAGTCCCGTCCGTTTTCTTCCGTAATCTATCCCGATAAACCTGTCCATTACGCCTGCAAAGTTAACAAATATGTCCGATAAAAAAACAAAAGCGCCCCGCAAGATCCGCATCATCATCGATGAGGACGAGACCCATAAAACGCTGTGGAAGACCGCTACGACCACGCGATGGCTCGGTCTGATGGCGGCCGGACTGTTCTTGCTACTGGCTGTCATCTTTTGGTTCATTGTGGCTTTTACGCCCATCAAGACCTTGATTCCCGGCTATCCGGATGCCCGTTCCCGGCAGGCTGCCGTAGAAAACGCGTTGCGAATCGATACCCTGGAAATGGCCGTTTCCCGCTGGGCCCTCTATGCCGGCGACCTGCGCCGCGCGCTGGAAGGCGAGCCTTCGATGGGCATTGACAGCATCATCCGTATCAGTTCCCGTCCCGTTCCCAAAGACGTGAGAGCGAAGGACTCCCTGCTCCGCCGCCAGGTGGCCCAGGAAGAACAATTCGCCCTCTCGTCCCGCAAAGATGCCGGCGGACTGGAGGGAATGCACTTCTTTACCCCGCTCAAAGGCGTAGTCTCCTTCCGCTTTGATCGGATTACCCACCCCTACATCGACGTCACGGCCCCCGACGGCTCTCCGGTCAAAGCGGTACTCGACGGCACGGTGGTTTTCAACGACTACAGCGAATACGACGGATATAGCCTCATCATCCAACATGACGGGGGCGTCATCAGCGTCTATCACCATTGCGACCGACTTCTCTGCAAGACGGGAGATCGCGTTGCCGCCGGTACGGCCATCGCCTTTCTGGGCAGCGTCCCGGGGCACCTGCATTTTGCGCTCTGGCATGGCGGGGAACCGGTTGATCCCGAACTTTATATCAAATTCTGATGGGAAAGAGTAGCATCGCCAAACTGGGTTCCACCGGTTCGATCGGTACGCAGGCCCTGGACGTGATCCGCAAACACCCGGATTTATTTGAAGTCAACCTGCTGGTGGCCAACAATTCCGCCGACCTGTTGATTGAGCAGGCCCGCGAGTTCGAGCCTTCGGCCGTTGTCATCTGCAACGCCGACAAGTACGAAGAGGTTTCCGCCGGACTGAAAGATACGATGGTCAAGGTGTTCACGCGCATGGAGTCCGTGTGCAGCCTCGTTGCGGCGGATGACGTGGACATCGTACTGGCGGCCATGGTCGGCTTCAGCGGACTGCGCCCCACCCTCGCCGCCATCGAAGCCGGAAAGGCCATCGCCCTCGCCAACAAGGAAACCCTCGTCGCCGCCGGCGGCATCGTTATGGAAAAGGCCCGCCGGAAGGGTGTTCCCATCCTGCCCGTCGATTCCGAACATTCCGCGATTTTCCAGTGCCTGCAGGGCGCCGGTCCCAACCGTCTCAAAAAAATCCATCTTACGGCTTCCGGAGGCCCTTTCCGCAGTTGGGAACAGGAGCGGATTGCCTCAGCGAAGGCCAGTGACGCCCTGCGCCACCCCAACTGGTCCATGGGATCCAAAATCACCATCGACTCCGCGACCATGATGAACAAGGGGCTCGAAGTCATTGAGGCGAAATGGCTGTTCAACGTTGCTCCCGATGATATCCACGTCGTGGTTCACCCCCAGTCCGTCATCCACTCCATGGTAGAGTTCGAAGACGGCGCCGTCCTCGCGCAACTGGGATGTCCGGATATGCGTCAGCCCATCCTCTACGCGCTGGCCTATCCGATGCGGCCAGAACTGGACAACAAGAAACTGGATTTCGCCGGGCTCGGCAGCCTGACCTTCGAAGAGCCCGACATGGGCCGTTTCCCTTGTCTGGGACTCGCCTTCGAAGCCATCTCGAGCGGCGGAAACCTTCCCTGCATCGCCAATGCGGCCAACGAAGAGGCGGTGGCGGCTTACCTAAAGGACAAAATCGCTTTCTACGACATTCCCCGCGTCATTTCCGCCTGTATGGAGAAAGCACAGTTTTTGAATCATCCTTCCCTGGAAGACATCTACGAAACCAACGCCGAGGTTCGCGCCCTGGCGGCATCCCTGATTGACACATGGTCGTTCTGATAAAAACCCTCCAGGTCATCCTGGCCCTTTCTATCCTGATTATTGTCCACGAATTCGGACATTTCCTCTTCGCGCGTCTCTTCGGCATCCGCGTCGAGAAATTCTACCTCTTCTTTGACGTGGGCGGTAAGAAACTGTTCTCCACCAAGGGCAACCGCTTCATTGCCAAGCATTTCCCCCGCCTTGCGGCGTCCGAGACCGATTACGGCATCGGCTGGCTTCCTCTGGGCGGTTATTGCAAGATTGCCGGCATGGTGGACGAGTCGATGGACACCGAATTCCTCAAACAGGAGCCGCAACCCTGGGAGTTCCGCACCAAACCCGCCTGGCAGCGCCTGCTGGTGATGGCCGGCGGCGTGCTGTTCAATTTCATCCTCGCCATTCTCCTGTATATCGTCATTCTCGCCGGATGGGGCCGCTCCTATCTGAGCAACGACAATACGCAGATCTGGGCCGACGAACTGGCACAGGAAATGGGCTTTCAGACCGGCGACCATATCATCGGCTTTGACGGAAAGGCCACGAAGGAATTCGACCGCCTGCAGATGGAAATGGTCCGCGGGCAAGCCGAAACGGCGACCGTGCTTCGCGATGGCGACACCCTGACCCTCTACCTCGACCAATCCCTGCTGGGCAGCGTCCTACAGGATCCGGGCATGTTCTCCCTCGCCCTTCCCTTTGTCGTGGACACCATTCCTCCGACTTCACCCAACTACGGCTGCGAACTGCAGCGCGGCGACCGCATCCTCGCCCTTGACGGCCAAAGCGTCCGCTATATCCAGGACTCGCGTGCACTGCTGAGTGCCTACAAAGGCGTGGGCGGTACGGTGGAAGCCACTTTCCTGCGCGAGGACGACACGCTCTCGCTCGCCCTGCAGGTGGACACCACCGGTCTGCTGGGGATTTACACCTCGATGCCGGAACTTCAGGTTCGCGAATACAGCGTTCTGGAAGCGATTCCCGCCGGGTTCAAACTCACTTTCACCACCATCGGCGGCTACCTTGACGACCTCAAACTGGTCTTCAATCCCTCCACCAAGGCCTACAAGTCCGTCGGCAGCTTCATCGCCATCGGCCAGGCCTTCCCCTCCGCCTGGGATTGGTACCGTTTCATCAACCTGCTGGCGCTGCTGTCCATTATGTTGGGCGTGATGAACCTCCTTCCCATCCCCGGACTGGACGGCGGACACATCCTTTTCACCCTCTATGAAATGATTACCGGCCGCAAACCCGGCGACCGTTTCCTCTATATCGCCCAGATTGTCGGCATGGTGCTGCTGGTCGCCCTGATGCTGCTGGCCTTCGGCAACGACATCGGACGGCTCATCCGCTAAACCTTCCCGCCAAACAACCCGCCGCTTATGAAACGCCTGTCCCTTTACGCTTCTGCCCTGCTGACCCTCCTGCTGCTTTTTTCCTCCTGCGGCGGCCGCAAAAAAGCCCTGTTGCCCAACGTCAGCGGCAAGGCCGGAGAAGTGGTCGTCGTGATGGACCGCGCCTGTTGGGACGGTCCCCTCGGAGGCTGCCTGCGCGACCATCTCGCCGCCGACTGTCCTTTCCTGCCCCAGCGGGAACCGCTCTACACCCTCGTGGAAGTTCCTCCCACGGCCTTTTCCAGCCTGTTTCAACTCCACCGCAACCTGATCCTCTGCGACGTCTCTCCCCGGATCGACTCCGCCCGCGTGCGCTTCGGCAACGACGTCTGGGCGACCCCGCAGTGCGTGGTCCGCATCAATGCACCCGACGAGGCGACGGCCGTCAGACTGGCGACGGACAACATGGAGCACATCATCAACTTCATCGAAACGGCCGAGCGGAACCGCGTCATCGAGAATACCGTCAAATACCAGGAGGCCTCCATCCGTCCGCCCGTCAAAAAAGTTTTCGGCGGCAGCCCCTATTTCCCCTCCGGCTATGTCCTGAAGAAAATCACGGACGATTTCGCCTGGATCGCTTACGAGACCACCTATGTCCAGCAGGACATTCTCCTCTATAAGTTTCCCGCCGAACGCACCGGGCGCGATTTCTCCCTCGAAACCCTGCTCGAGCACCGCAACGCAGCCTGTCGCGACAACATCCCGGGTATGTTCGAAAACACCTGGATGACGACCAGCTCGTTTGCCACGCCTTCGTTGAACTATGTCAAGTACCAGGGCCGGCATTTCGCCGAGCTGCGGGGCTACTGGGAGGTGCACAACGACTTTATGGGCGGCCCTTTCGTTTCCCACTCCTTCTATTCGGAAGACGGAAGCGAGGTCATCACCGTGGAGGCGTTCGTTTACGCCCCCAAATACAACAAGCGCCACTATCTCCGCCAGGTCGAGTCACTGCTCTACTCCTGGAGCGAAGAATAAAACCCTCCCCCTATGAAATACAGTTGTTTGCGTCCTCTGGCCGCAGTCTTTGCCGTTTTCTCGCTCATCGGCTGCAGCCGCAACGATTTCGTCGGAACCCGCTGCGAAGCCCTGGATGATTCCGCCTGGAATTGCTCCGAATGGATTTCTGCCGAAAACGCCCCCGTTGTCAGCGGGCGGGTCAGCAACAACGGCAACCACCGCGCCGCCGACGGCGCTTCCTGGTTTCTGAACACGGTCACCAACCCCGGCAAGGTTGTTTCCGCGCAATGGATGACAAGCGGACTCGGCGTATATGACCTGTTTCTGAACGGCCGGCGTGTAGGAAACGATTTTCTCAAGCCCGGCTTTACCCATCCCGCCAAAACGCGCCGTTCCTTTACCTATGACATCACGGACGCGTTCCGCAAGGGATCCGGAGCGCAAAATACGCTGTCGGCCCAGGTAACCCCCGGCTGGTGGGCCGATTTTATCGTTTCCCGCAACAATCAGGAGGGGACAACCGGACGGAAATGCGCCTTCAGAGGCGTCCTGGAACTGGTTCTTGCCGATGGCGATACGCTTTTACTGGGCACCGACAGCCTCAGCTGGAAAGCCGGAATCGCCGGGAGCGTCCTGCACGCCGGAATCTATGACGGAGAAAGTTTCGATGCACGCAGGCGTCCGGGATACGAAACGCCCGAATTGCTCGGTACGCCGGAAATCAACCGCGAGTTCCACGGAGAGATCCTCCCTTCGGACGGGGGTGAAATCTGCCTGCGGGAAGACCTGTCCCTCAAACCCGTCGAGGCCTATGTCTGGAAAGGCGTACGGGACTCTTCGGAAAACTGCCACGGCACCGTCATCCGGCAGCGCAGTTACCGGGATGGTGAGACCATGGTGCTGAACGAAGGGGAAACCCTGGTGGTGGATTTCGGACAGAACGCGTCCGCAGTCCCGTTCTTCGATTTCAAGGCCGCGGAAGGCACGCATCTTTGTTGCCTGCCGGGGGAAATCCTCAACGACGGCAACGGTGCGGAAAGCCGGGGCATGGACGGACCGGAAGGCAGCGTCCATCGCCGCAACCTCCGCCTGCAAGACGACTGTTTCCGCGTGGATTACATCTTCGGAGGCGAAAAGGGTTACCGCCGTTATCTGCCCCGCTGCAGTTTCTTCGGTTACCGCTATATCTCCGTGACGGCGGACGCTCCGGTAAAGATTCGCCGCGTGCGTTCCCTGCCCGTTACCTCACTGACAGCCGCGCTGGAAACCGGCCGGATCCGCACGGGTGACCCCGCGGTCAACCAATTGCTGTCGAATATCCTCTGGGGACAGCGGTCCAATTACCTTTCCGTCCCGACGGATTGCCCGCAGCGCAACGAGCGGCTGGGCTGGATGGCGGACACCCAGGTATTCACGGAGACCGGCACGTTCTTCGCCGACACGCGGAGCTTTTTCCGCAAATGGATGAAAGATGTAAGGGATACCCAGAAAGACGAAGGCGCCTTCGCCAGTGTCTGTCCTCCGGGTCCTTTCGGACGCACGCCGCTTCGCTTCGGCTGGTCGGACGCGGGCATTATCGTGCCTTGGACTGTCTGGAGACAGTTCGGTGACACGACCATTGTTTCGGAGAACTGGGAAGCGATGGAGCGTTTTATGGACCATATCGGCCCCTCCCGTTACGCGCACGAGGCGCACCTTTCCGAAAACGGCAACTACCAGTATGCCGACTGGCTCAGCTTCGAGCCCCTCGAGAGCAGCGGGCGCGGTGCGTTCTACCCGGAAGACAAACACAAACCGCTGCCGGATGCCATTCAGTATTGGAACTATCTTTCCGGCTGCTATCTGGCGATGGATGCGGATATGATGCGGGATATGGCGGCCGCGACCGGACGGAACGCTGAGAAATACGCCGCTATGGCCTCGGATGCCCGGGAGTACCTTCGGAATTCTTTCTTCAATACCGACGGGACATTCCGGACCGAAATTCTGAATACCATGCAGACGCCTGCGCTCTTCGCCTTGAAACTCCAGTTGGTGGACGGCGCTGCGAAGGAGGCGGTCATCGCCCGTCTTCGGGAGAATTTCGCCGCGCACGGGGGCTGCCTGCAGACGGGTTTTCTCGGCACGTCCATCTTGATGCAAACCCTTAGCGAAAACGGGATGACCGACCTGGCCTATGACCTGCTTTTCCAGCGCAAGAATCCGAGCTGGCTGTATTCCGTGGATAACGGGGCCACCACGATTTGGGAACGCTGGAACAGTTACACCTACGAATTCGGAATGGGGCCCCGGGGCATGAACAGTTTCAATCACTACGCCTACGGCTGCGTCGGTGCGTGGATCTGGACCACGGCTGCGGGCATCTCGACCGATCCTGCCGCGCCGGGTTTCCGTCACATCATCCTGCGTCCTATTCCGGACAAGCGGCTCGGCTCGCTCGATGCCGAGTATCCCAGCGCCAGCGGTACCATCCGTTCTTCCTGGCGCTATGACGGCGACCGCTGCCGCTGGCGTTTCACCATCCCTTCCGGTACCACCGCCACTGTCTTCCTTCCGTCCGAGTCCGAAGGACGGGAATATGAGAGCGGGAGTTACGAATTGGAACTGAAATAATCCTCGCCCGATTGAGCGCTTGCAGCAAAGCCTGCGCCCTCGCCCGCCGGATTGCATCTGGCAGAGCCGACGCTCCCTCGCCCGCTTAATCGCGGCCGGCAGGGGGCATTTGTCCTCCAGACGCTTCGCGGTCTCTTCGGACAAATGATCGGCCAAACGCCCCCTGCCGCTCCGCTTTCTTTGTGGGCGATAAGGTGGCGGCTAATGTGCTAAAATACAGAGATTTAAGCAAAATCGCCCGTGCCCTTTTGCGCATGCGATTTTGCCTAATCTGCTGAAATCTAGACATTTATCCTCCACCTCAAATCCGCAACTATTTGAAGGTCAGAAAAAATTCTTATATTTGCGATTGTCATTCGGGATGAATGACGGACATAGAAAGCGTTTAGCTTTATTCCGCAGTGGCGAATCTGGAAAATTCAACTGTGTTCGGAATATGGTTAACGCACACACTTCCGTATTCAGAGTCATTCTCTATACGCTGAAAGTGTGGGCATACCATTTATCCAATCACAGCCGTTTCCAGAACCCGCAAGGGTGGCGCCACTTGGGTAAACTAAGTTTGCTCACACTTTCTTTTTATTATTTCCGGAGCTGAGCAGGCCGGGTGGTAGCAACAATCATTATGCGTATCAATCATGCGGCCGGGCTTTTAGTGTCGTGCCTTTGTCTGTTCTCTCTTTTCTCCTGTACGGAAGAAATGAACAATCTGCAAATGCAGATAGACGAACTGAAAAACGTTGAAATCAACTCCGTACAAAAGCAAATTGAGCACATCAAGGAATCCATCTCCATCCTGGATACAACGGATGTTGAACTAAGGGAATACATCGAGACACTGCAACGCCAAAAGGATACACTGGTGCGCGCTGACTCTTCGCTTTCGAAAAGTATTTCCGACCTCAAGACCGAGTTGAAGGGCGATATCTCCACGGCACAGGCGAACGTTCTCGCGCAACTGCAGGCGTATAAGACGAACATTGACGCACAGATTGCAGGATTGAACACGTCTATCGAGACGCTGCGGTCCAAAGGCGCCGAATTGAAGACGCAGATCGACAATCTGAAAACTTATGTCGATAATGGCATCCAAGGCACGAAGGACTGGGCTTCCGCCACGTTTGCAACTCTTACACAATACAACACGACGGCCGGAATTGTAGCCACCATTCAAGGTGAGATACCGGTCATCAACGAAAGATTGGCAGCGCTCGAGGCGGTCTCTATCGGTGTAACAAAACAGGAGTTCAACGAAGCCATCGCCGCACTGAATGCAGACCACCAGGCGAAATTGAACCAAGCCGTTACCAATTGCAACAACGCCATTTCTACCGCCAGGACGGAACTCACCACCGCCTATACCACAGCCATTCAAGAGGCAATCTCCACATCGGAGTCTTCGATGAGAACCTGGGTCAATACTCAGTTGACAGGCTATTACACGATTGCCCAGACCGATGCCAAAGTCGCTTCGTTGAAAACCTCTTTGGAAGGACAGTTGAGCAGCCAGAAAACCTATCTTGAGGGCATTGTTGCCAGCCTGGATACGACGCTGAGCCGAAAAATCCGA
Organism: Bacteroidales bacterium; assembly: GCA_017961345.1. GTDB lineage: Bacteria > Bacteroidota > Bacteroidia > Bacteroidales > UBA932 > Cryptobacteroides. The sequence continues at coordinate 40,182 of JAGCXP010000003.1, forward strand.
GAAAACGCTTCCGATACCGAAGAGTGCCGGGAACTCATTGCCACATGTAATCGCTTAATTGGGGAGAACGCGCAGGCCATCAGCAACAACGCGTCCTCCATTACCCGGCTTCGTGCAGACCTTGCTACCGCCCGCACGGAGATTACCACGGCTTACACCCAGGCCATCGGCACGGCCATCAATACCTTGAACGGACAACTGACCGGACAGATTGCAACAGAAGTTTCCACCCTCAACACGCGTATCGATAACGAGGTGGCGACCATCAATACAACCATTGAAACCCTGACCGCCCGCGTTACGCAATGCGAAAAAGATATCAAGAACATCAAGAATACCATCTACGCCATGCAGCAGGATATCGAAGACCTACAGGAGCAGGTGGCCGCCATTCTTGCCCGCATCCAGTCCATTGCTTTCGTCCCGGCCTATTCCGATGGGAAAGTACCCGTTAGTTATACCGATAATGGCACGCTTACTCCCGGAACAGCCGTACTGGACTTCGAACTTCAGCCGGCTTCTACGGCGGCCGAACTTGCCCAGGTGTGGCAGACGGCGCTTAAGATGAAAGCCGTTTATACCATTACAAAGGCTGCGCCCGAAACGGTCCTTCTGCCGATTACCAGTGTTGTTGCCGACAATGGCTACCTGGCGGTAACGGTAAGTGGAAGCTCCCTCTCTGAAGATTTCTTCCGCAGCCGCTGCCGGGCCAATGCCGCACTTGTCATTTCCGACGGGAACAACGAACTGGCCAGCGAATATGTGCCGCTGGTTCCCTGGACGACCGATGTCATCTCTTTCGGCTGCCCGAATTTCAAAGCCTACCTCGTAGAGAATTTTGACACGGACGGGGACGGAGAAATTACTGAAGATGAAGCCAAGGCCGTAACTAACATCACGGCATCCATGCTCAATATCACCTCTCTTGTCGGCATAGAGTACTTCAGCAATCTGGAAACAATCGATGTGAGTTTCAACAAACTGGAGACGGTGGATCTCTCGCATTCGTCCAAGCTGACGAGCGTTCTGGTGAATGGAAACAAACTCCAAAGCCTTTCCTTGGCAAATCTAAGCGCCCTGCAGACGCTTGACTGCTCCAACAACAAACTCACCGCGCTGAATGTCAGCGAAGCCGAAGGACTTACCAGCCTCGTCTGTTCCAATAACCTGATCGGGGCGCTCAATGTTAAGAAGAACAAGGCGCTCACCGAACTCCAGTGCTCCAATAACCAAATCGCCGCCCTTGACCTGAAGAACAACACGGCGTTGGAGACACTTTATTGCCGCAAGAACAACCTCAGCGTGCTGGATATCACCAAACTGACCACTCTGAAGAACTTTGACTGCTCCAACAACAGTCTGGCTTCGCTGAACTTGTATCAGAACACCCTTCTCGAAACGCTCTACTGTGGCAACAACAATCTGGCGACTTTGGGTGTCTCTGCCAATACCGCACTCTCCGTTTTGAATTGCGATGGGAATGCTCTTTCTGCCTTGGATCTTAGCCAAAATGCAGCCTTGGGAACGCTCATTTGCGCCAATAATGCGCTGACCAGCCTGGATGTAAGCCGCAATGCCGCCCTCGAAGCTGTGGATTGCCGCGGTAACGTTACGATGGCCAAACTCTGGGTCAAGGATGCGGCACAGGCGGCGGCGCTGACTGTTCAGAAAGAAGAGGCCACCCTGATTGCCTACAACGACGGGGGCATCAACATTCCGGATGCGAATTTGAAAAACTACCTCCTCGCCCTCTTTGACGATGATGAGGATGGAGAGATCAGCATCCTCGAAGCCGAAAATGTCCAGAATGTCAACTGCTCCGGACGTAGCATTTCCGACCTCACGGGCCTGCAGGATTGCCCGAACTTGAAATATTTGAATTTCAACGGGAATACCGTTTCGACCGTCAACCTTCCCAACATGAGTAAATTGGAAACCATCGTGGCGTACGGCAATCCGATTGAACTGCTGAACGTGAACAATGACGCTGCGCTCACAGCGCTCTATCTGCAGAATGTCAATACCAATGCGCTAAGCGGGACGGCGCTGAGCATCAATGCCTACGACCAGGCTTCCACCCTGTACCTGGCATTTGCCGGTACCCAATTTACCACGCTGAATCTGACAAACAGTGCTGTCTTGACATCCTTCGATATTGCAGAAGACATTCAGCTGACGAAACTGGTCGCCAGCGGCAACCCGAATGTCACCGCGGTCGATCTGTCTACCCTCACGGCGCTTACTTACCTTGACCTCAATGCTTGCGGGCTCACAGCCTTGAATGTCGATAGCAATATCAATCTTGAGACTTTGTACTGTTCAAACAATAAAATAGCTGCGCTGAACCTTGATAATAATGTTGAATTGGTCCTTTTCAATAGTTCGGACAACCAACTCAGCACCTTGAGAGTGACGAATAACACTCTCCTTCAAAATGTTGATGTGTCTAATAACAATCTCGTCAATATCAATGTTCGGCAAAATTTGGCTCTTCAAAGACTTGTCGTAAGTGGTAATGCGGACATTACTGCTCTTGCATTGGGGTATAATAAGTCCCTTCAGATTCTTAAAGCATCTAATACGGGGCTGACAGACATAGATTTATCCTCTAATACGTCTTTAAGGTCGTTAACTCTTAAAGATTGTTCGGCGCTAAATATTTTAGACTTAACTGCTAATACGGCTCTCGCTGAGCTATATCTAACTCGTACACCTATCACCACACTTGATGTATCCAACAACATCGCCCTCACCGCTCTCAATGTATCAGGCACTTCCATCGCCACACTCGATGTTTCCGATAACACCGCCCTCACCGCTCTTGATGTGTCCAATAATATATCCCTCGCCACACTCCGTTATAATGGTTGTACAATAAATGCTACGGGATTAAAGATCGGCGTCATCGTTGAAGCAAATGCAAAGCAAGGGGTTGTGTTCTCTTCTTCAGGAGCTGTCGTAAAAATTGTTTCAACCGATGAGGTGTCCAAGAAATGGGATTATTATGGAACGACAACGAACGCGACAAGTGCATCGAACGGAGTGGCCAATACCAATAAGATACCTAACTCTGCGGCAGCAAAATGGTGTCAGGCAAAAGGCTCTGCCTGGTATTTGCCTGCGAAAGATGAATTGTCTGCAATCTACAAAAACAAAGCAAAGTTGAATACAACCCTTTCCTCAATCGGTGAGACGCAGTTGGGTACAGGATACTACTGGTCGTCCACTGAAGGCGATAGCTACGACGCGTATAATATCGCCTTTAATAATGGAAATGTCGCCTCCTATCGTAAGGATTACTCCTTCAATGTCCGCGCTATTCGCGTCCTATAATCCACACGATATTGTTTAATCTTAAATCTATACGAAAATGAGCAACAATTCAAAAACAACGGACAGCAATGGAATGAAATTGCAATCCGTAGCAGATCATGCGCGTAATGTTATAGAGGTCGCTGATAATCAATATCAAAATGCTGAAAATGTTTCTTTTGAAGATGAGGAACTTTTGCTTGATGGTCCAAACGCCTCAATTTGGGTGGGGCGCGCACAACATTGCAAACAAAAGACTTTCTTAGTTAAAATTAATAACGCTAAGAGCATATGCGCGACAGAACTCAGGGAGGCTATAAAAGTTTATAATCAAATAAACTATGGAATACCGTGCGACGAAGATGGCAGCGAATTCGTTGAGTCCGAAACATGTCATCCGCGCATTTCTCAGATGAACTGTGAAACGGTCGTTTTTGAGCGCGAAATCTTAAAGAATAAGGAAGCTTATGAAAACCAGAAGTCATCCGTGGAGGAAAAAACAATATTTAAGTACTTTCGCATTGATAACTTAATGCATATTCTCCAAAAGAAATGTCTCTTTATCGATAAGGTAAAAGAATGTTGGGAAGATAAATATGAGAACTTTCTCTTAAAAGAGAATATTCTTGTCGGTGGCAGCCCCCTCCAAACAGATCAGATTGCAGAGGGGATTTATGGACAATCCTGGACGACTTTGGAGGAATCAGACGCCATGTGGAGAATTTATTCTCCTGACAAACGCGGTGTAAAAATTCAAACCACGACCAAAAAACTCTTTGATGCGGTATATGTTAACGATGCTTGTATGTCAGATACTTTCTTAAGATGTATAAAATATAAACCTCAAGCCGAAATAGATCAATGGGCTAAATCTCTTCAGGGTGTAAGTTCCCAAATACAGTTCCAATCAAAACTTACCGATTCCTTATTTTTAAAGAGAGACGAATTCATTCATGAAAAAGAGTATAGAATTGTTAAATCTCTTGATTCAGAGACAGTAGAGAGTATTTCGACTGCTAAGAGAATTGCGTTTCGAATCAACGTAGATGATTTTATTGAAAAATATGTTTTTGATCCTCGGATAAGTGATGAGTGTTACAATTGCCTTAGCCAAGAACTCATTAGAAACGGCGTAAATCCCACCAAAATTAGTCGGTCGAAGCTTTATGATTTTGATCCCATAACTATCCAGTTAGAGGTATAATCTAGTGGAAACATTTTTTAGAAAAACTTTTCAAAGCCCGCAAGTATATCATTATTATTGTTTAACATTCACCTCAGATGAACAAAAATTTCAAATCTTATGAAAAAGTCAATTCAAATTTTTATGGCCTTGATTGCAGCAATGTTGTTTACCATCTCGTGCAATAAAGAAGATGACACTCTCAAAAGCAAATTTGTCGGTGATTGGTATGTAGCAGAGGGGGAATTTCAGTTTGGAGATTATAGAGGAGCACCTAAGGGAGCTACTGCGACATTTGAATCAAGTGGCATTTTTCGCTCAGGTGGTTATTACGGGAAATACTACACCTCAGGATATGTTTTGCATACACGAGTGGGTGGGGTAGAGCAGCAATGTGAGATTAGGTCTATTAGTGATGATGTTATAGAACTATACTGCACTGGTTATAGATACAAAGAAGGTGGCCCTTGTAAGCTCAAACGGGTCAAAAAATAAGCACAAGAAATAGTTCTTTTAGAGCTGTTGCAAAAAATGCAACAACTGAATGGCGCTCACTCCCGCTACGCAATCACAATACCGACACCGGCGAGGAGGGAGAGGGCGAAGGTGCTGAGGACGAGGAGGGGGAGCATGGGGTCGAGGGCGCGTTCGTTGCGGGTCCAGACGCCCTTGAGGTGGAGAAGGTAAAGGGGGAAGGTGAGAAGGTACAACCAGGGGCTCCAGACGGGGGTCCAGAGGAGTTGGGCCCGTATGCCGAAATATAGGTAAAGACTCGTAAAGAGCAGCATCAGGGTCCAGCCGAGGAAAATCAGCGCCGTTTGATACATGCGGGCGCGGACGGGGCCGAGCTTGATGGCTACGGTCTTGCGGGTGGCGGCGTCCGATTTCATATCTCGGATATTGTTGAGGTTGAGAACGCCGACGCTGAAGCAACCGATGGCGGCGGCAGGAAGCAGCAGCAACGGATGGAGCGTGTGGGTGCAGACATAAAAGGCGCCGCAGACGGAGACCAGCCCGAAGAAGAGAAAAACGAAGAGGTCGCCTTTGCCGCGATAGCCGTAGGGATTCTTGCCGAGGGTGTAGTGCATCGCCGCCCAGATGGCCGCAGCACCGAGAAGAAGCAGGGCGACGGGCTCCGGGGCGAAAATCGTCCCGAAGGAGGAAATGACCATCAGAAGGCCGCTCAGACAGCAGGCGGAAGCCACGGCGGCGATCAGACGTTTCATCTGAACAATGCTCAGTTGCCCGTCCTGCAGGGAATAGTGGATGCCGGCGCGGTCTGCGCGGTCGGTGCCGCTGAGGGTGTCCCCGAGTTCGTTGGAAAGGTTGGAGAGAATCTGCAGCAACACGGTGGTCAGCAGCAGGAGAAGGATGGTAGCCTGCGAAGGCAAGGCGGCGACAGCAGCGGGGCCTGCGGAGAGCGCAAGCGAAGTGTCAGCAGCGGGGAGGCCATCCCATTGTAGAGATGGAAGAATCGAATACGCCAGAAACACCCCCATCACCACGCCCGAGAGGGAGAGGGGGAGCGTGCGAAGACGCATGGATTTAATGCAGGCGGAGAGCTTCATGGCCGCTCCCCCACATATTGCCGGCAGATCCCTAGCGAGTAGGCGCGGTGACGGACGCCGACAAAACCGCATCCGCGCATGGTCTCCATCCATTCTTCTTTCCCCGGAAAACGCAACACCGAAGCGGGCAGATAGCGATAGGCGGCCTTGTCGCCGGAAATCCATCCGCCGATTCGGGGAAGAACGTGCGTAAAATAGAGATTATAGAAGAAACGAAGCACGGGGTTGGAGGGCACGGAAAGTTCCAGAATCACCAGGCGGCCGCCGGTCTTGAGGACGCGCAGGATTTCCCGCAGAGCGGTTTTCCGCTGTTCGAAATTGCGGATGCCGAAAGCGATGGTGACGCGGTCGAAGCTGCCGTCCGCAAAAGGTAGCGCTTCCGCGTTGCCCTGCAGGGCCACTATGCCGACTTGCCGCCCGGCTTCCTGTACTGACTGCGCAAATCCCGCTTTCTCCACCTTCCTTCGCATCACCTCCAGCATGCCCTCGGAAAGGTCCAGTCCTGTTATTTGAATGTCGGGCACCGAAGTCCCCTTGCGCGCCGCCTTTTCTTGCATTCGCCTTGCCTTCCCCGCCATTTCCAGGCTGAAATCGCCCGTGCCGCAGGCCAGGTCCAGCACCTGCCAGGAGTCCGACTTCGAGGAAGAGGCCGGCAGTATTTCCTTCATCGCCCGTCTGCGCCACGAGCGGTCCACTCCTAGCGAGAGGAGGTGGTTGAGGCGGTCGTAATCTCCGGCGATGCCGTTGAAAAGCGCTTCTATTTTCTCTGTTTTGGGTCCTTCCATAGGTATGGATTTTGCCGAAAAGCAGGCCAAAGGTACGAAAAATTGACCGTTTTTCGGGAAGGTTTATTATTTTTGTAAAAATTGCGCATTATGAAACGAATCGCCCTTCTTCTTTTACTGCCGGCGCTCGCCGCCCTGACGCTTTCTTCCTGTAAAAAGGACAGCGGAAATGAGCCTACGTATTCCTATGTGTCGCTCGAGACCGGCGACGCCGCGGAGATTTCCCCCATCTCCGGCAAAGTGACCGGAAATATTGTCGTGCGCAATGTCGCCGCCGGGAGGATGTACGGGTATTTCTTTTATTCCGACAAGCCGCTGAGCCGTTTGGAAATGCGCGACCAGGGAATCAGAACCAAGAACGACACCCTCGCCATCCAAGACTGCAAATACGGCATCGTCATTGATGGCCTCAAGCCCAATACGACCTATTACTACGTCGCCGCCCTTTCCATCCACGGCGTCTCGCTGCTGGACGAGGTAAGGAACTTCACCACTCCGGACTTCTGCCAGACACGCATCGCCACGGATACCACCTCCACCAGCATAACCCTCAACGCGGCCGCCTATCTTTCCGACGCCCAGAAGGGCGAATACGAATACGGCTTTGAATACACCGCGACCGACTTTGTCGAGGCCGTTACCGTAATGGCGTCCGCCCCCGGCGCAGACAATCTTTTCCACGCCGCCGTGACGGGACTCACTCCCAACACGAAATACTATTTCCGGGCCTTCACGCGCAAGGACGCCATTCGCACCCCCGCGAATGTCCTGACGTTCAAGACAAAAGAGTAAAGGCGGCGCCCCTGCTAAAAATCAGCATTGCCGTAACCATCCCAGAACGAGGTTCCTGAAACATTTACGCCGGAAGAAACGCTCGGCGTAGAAGAGCCGTAGCAGTAGAGGCCATTGCCGCCGGAAGAGGGCGTCTTGAAAGCAAAGGAGGTGGAACCGGAAGTGATGCCGTACCAGACGTTCCTGCCCCAGGAAGACAAGGTTTTGGAAGGCTGGCTTACGCTGGCCCCGCTTTCTATTCCGCCGATGGCTACGACCGTTCCGCCCTGGATGTAGAGTTTGAATCCCCCTTCTGAGTTGGCGTCAAGGGCCAGTTCCGGACTTCCCTTCCCACTGGCGTACACGATGCCGCCTTTAATGTAGAAGTTGCCGTTGGCATCGATGCCATCGTTGGCTGTAGAAATGCCGCAGACTTTCCCTCCGGTAATGGTAAGGGTGCTGCCGGAATTGATGGCATCGTCGCCGTTCGAATATGCGAACAGTTCTCCATCGGAAACGGTCAGTGTCCGCTTTACCTCGAAGGCTTCCGCATTGGCGCTTTTTACGCGCACGACCCCGCCGCTAATGATAAAATCGCCGGTCATATCCGAATAGGTATTGCTTTCGCCACCCATGCCGCCACCGCCAGGGCCGCCTCCCGGAGGCGCACCGGGGCCCTTGGTGCTGCTCTCGACGGCCCAGCCCACCTTGACGCCCTTGGCAGAGACATCGTGGCTGGTGTCGTTGCTGCCGGTGACATTGATGGTCAGCGTACCGCCGCTTACCTCGCTTGTGAAAATATGAACCCCCTTCTCACTGCTTCCGCCGACGCGAAGACCCTTTCCGCCCTGTCCGGTATTAGTGATATTCACCGTGCCGCCGGTCATCTTGAAGCCGTAATCGGCCTTGATGCCCGCCGAGCCGGACCAGTCGCCATCGTCCTCATCATACGCGGTGCCGCCCGAGGCGGATATGGTCGTCTCGCCGCCCGTAATGACCACAAGCGAGTCGGAAGAAAATCCCTTTTTCATCGCCGCCGCCACCGTCGCCCTAATGGTTCCTCCGGAAATCAGGATATATTCCTTACCCCGGATGCCGTTACCGGCGGAAGAGCCGGAAGAGACCGTGATCGAGGGACCGTCTTCCATGACATGAATATAGTCATCGGTCGTCAGGGCGGCTTTACCCATGGCATTGAGGGCATTGATCGCCAGGCTGCCCGTTCCGCTGAAAATCAGTTGACCTTCGCTGAAAAAGACCGCCTTGAGATCCTCTTCCTCCGTGGCGGTGTAAGCGGCCGATGCACCGTCTGACAGGGTGTTGGTGCCATTGACCACCACGAAACAACGTTTCTTTCCCTGGTTGTTGACGGCCGCGCCCGAAGGGTTGGTCAGTGTCAAGCCGTTGAAGGAAAAACACTGTTTGTTGTTGGAATACACCTTGAAACTGCCGTCGTCGCAGCTTCCGGACAGTTCATAGCGAATTTTCTCTTTCGTGTTGGTGGCATTCACGGTCACGTGGGTGCCGCTGACGCTGACGATCCCGTTGTCGTCTCCGCTGACGTCCACGCCCGTGGACGACCACACCAGCGTAATTGTACGGGCAAATTTCGTGTTCGCAATCGCATCTTCTTCATCTTCCGGAACCGCTACGGAAGAAGACGGAGTCAAGTCTTCCGCCGTCGTCATAGCTGAGGGGAAGGAAGGCATTACATCCTTGGTACAGGAGAGGAACAAGGCGGGAAGAAGGGCCGCCAAAATCACTTGAATTCGATAACTGTTGTTCATGGCACACAAATTTTGTTACTGTGATTCCTAGCAGATTTCAAGCCTAAGTTAAGAAGAAATCCGTCCTCCCCACGCCCAAATTCCCGAAAACCGATGAACGCCCCATTTTTCTCAACGAAAAATTGTATCTTTGCCCGTATGAAAAACTCTTGGGTAAAGAAAAGTGTCGTCATCTCGCTGGTCTGGATTCTCATCTTGACGCTTTTCCCGGCCATTTTGATTGACTGGTCACAAATTGACGGCTTCGCAGAGGCTTGTCTAGAAGTCCTGCGCCTGTGGATTCGCATCGCTCCTTTCCTGATTCTGTTTTTGCTGCATCATTGCCTGATTCTGCGGCTCTTCCCCCTTCGGAAGAAAGCGTATATTCTGTGCTTTATCGCCGCGCTGATAGCTTTTTCCGCGTGGATTGTCTTTGACCCTATGCGACCGCGACATCCGGGTCCTCCCCCTTCCATGGAGGCACGGCCTACTCCGCCGCCGGACATGGAAACTCGACCCACTCCGCCGCCGGACCGGGGCCCCCGCCCCGACCGTCCTGACGGACCTCCGGAAAAAAGACGTCCCTTCGGGCCTGAAGCCAGCTTAATTCTTCTGGGGGCGCTGATGCTGGTAGCCGATCGCTATGGAACCACTTACCTGCGCGGTAAAACAGCCGGACCATCCGATGCGGAGCAGATGGAGGATCTTTTCTTTATGAGTGACTACCACCGGGTTCGCGTCCGGATTGACGACATCCTCTATATCCAAAGTATGGGGGAATACATTAAAATTTACCGGGAAAGCGAATCCCTTCCCCTTATCACCATATACAGTCTTTCCCGCGTCTATGCCCAGCTGCCCGCCGACCGTTTTGTACGAATCCACCGCTCCTACATCGTCGCGCGCAACGCCATTGAAAAACACTCCCGCCGCGAAGTCGTACTCAAAAACGGGGTTTCGCTCCCGATTGGGGACAAGTATAAAGAATCTTAAGCAAAATCGGAAGATGATCACTGACGCCGCCGATGTAGCGGGGTCCGAGATAGGTGCGACAGGGTTTGTCGCCGGCGTGGGCAGTATCAGGGGTGAGCAGGAACGGGGCACGGACGATGGCGGTAGCGCAGCAGTAGCGGAGCGAATCTCGGGCCGGTTCGTAGGACGGAGCGAGGTCGGGAGAAACCCAGAAATGATCAATCAGTTCCCATTTACCGTTATATTTGAGGCTTCCCTCGCCCCTTTGGTGAAGAGGCCGGGAGAGGCAGACCAGGACGCTGTCGAGAAGATGGAAGGCGGCTCCGTCTGGGGTGTCGTTGAAATCACCGGTAGCGATGGTAAGGAGACGCGGAGAGAGCGTCCCGTCGGCGGGGAAAAGGCACGCCTTTCGAAGAACACGCATGACCGCTTCGCGTCGGGCATGGGAGCGGGCTTCCCCGCCAAGTTTTGAGGGGTGATGGTTAATCAGCAGCGTAAGGGTGTCGATAGGCAGCGGAATCAGACACCGAAGAATGTCGCGCGTTCGAAAGCCGGGAATGGGGATGGTTTCCGCTTGAAGGGCGGGAAAGCGTTCTTTGCGATAGAGCAGGGCGACATCGATGCCGCGTGGGTCGGGCGAATCAAAATGAACGAAAGCGTAACCGCATTTGCGCAGGACGTCGGAATATATGAGCCGCTTCAGCACATCGTCGTTTTCCACCTCGGCGAGAGCGACCAAATCGGGGAGCATCCCCTCCTTTTCTCCTATCCAGAGCAGGGTTTTGCCGATGGCATTGCATTTGTCGCGCAGGCGCCCCGGGGTCCAGTGTTTGTTTCCCTCGGGCGTCCACTCCTTCCCACCGTTGTTTCCGTCGCAGTCGAAAAGGTTTTCCACGTTCCAAAAGACAAGCAGCAGGCTGTCGCGGGGCGAAGCGAAGGCAGGGAGGGTCAGCAGCGCGTGCAAGATGGAGAGGATGGCCCATTGGGGCCAGGGGCGGCGAAGAATCCATTTCATGTTGCAAAGAAACAATAAGTTTTGCCTGCACACAAGGTAAAGATTTTACCCGAGGGGAATAATTTTGTATCTTTGTGCGCCCGGAATCAGTCCGGCGTGTCAACAACAGGAAAAATTATGTCACTTAAGTGCGGAATTGTCGGACTTCCCAACGTGGGAAAATCCACGCTTTTCAACTGCATCAGTTCGGGAAAGGCCCAAAGCGCCAACTTCCCTTTTTGTACCATTGAGCCGAACGTGGGCTCTACCGTCGTGCCGGACGAGAGATTGCAGGCGCTGGCGGATATCTGCAAGCCGCAGCGTGTAATTCCCGCTACGGTGGAAATTGTGGACATCGCCGGCCTGGTGAAAGGAGCGAGCAAGGGCGAGGGGCTAGGCAACCAGTTCCTGGCGAACATTCGGGAGACGGACGCCATCCTGCATGTGCTTCGTTGCTTTGAGGACCCCAATATCGTCCATGTGGACGGCAGCGTAGATCCGGTGCGGGACAAGGAAGTAATCGACCTCGAACTGCAACTCAAGGACCTGGAGACGGTAGAAAACCGCCTGGCAAAGAGCATCAAACAGGCGCAGGGCGGAGATAAGACGGCGAAGAAACTCGTGGAAGTGCTCCAGCGCTACAAAGAGGCACTGCTCCAGGGACAAAACGCCCGCAGCGTGAGCCTCGACAACGAGGAGCAGGAGCAACTCGCCAAGGACCTTTTCCTTTTGACGAACAAGCCCGTTCTTTACGTATGCAATGTGGATGAAGCGGCGGCCAAGACCGGCAATGAATATGTGGAGGCCGTGCGCAAGGCGGTCGCCGGGGAGGATGCTCAGATTCTGGTGATTGCGGCCAAAACGGAGGCGGATATCGCCGAATTGGAGTCCTACGAGGAGCAGCAAATGTTTCTGGAAGACCTCGGATTGGAGCAGTCGGGTGTGGAGCGCCTGATCCAGAGCGCGTATGCCCTGCTGGGGCTGCGTACCTTCTTTACCGCCGGAGCCGACGAGTGCCGGGCCTGGACCATCCGGGTGGGCGACAAGGCGCCCAAGGCGGCGGGAGTGATCCACAGCGATTTTGAAAAGGGATTCATCCGCGCCGAGGTCATCAAGTACGATGATTTCATCGCCCTCAAATCCGAAGCCGCCTGCCGCGCCGCCGGAAAACTGGGTGTGGAAGGCAAAGATTATGTGGTGCAGGACGGCGACATCATGCACTTCCTCTTCAACGTGTAAATCGAGATGTCCATCGTAAAACAGGCCCTTGTCAAATGCAGTCACTGTGGGGCGGAGCATCCGCTTCAGGTGTACAAGAGTGTCAATGCCGCCCAGGAGCCCGCGTTGAAAGAGAAGGTGAAGGACGGCTCGCTTTTCCTGTGGGCCTGCCCGAAGTGTTCGAAGACCAACCTGGCGCGCTATGAGTGTCTGTATCACGACCCCGACAAACGCCTCATGGTGTGGCTGCTGCCCATCGGAAGCGTGTCGGAAGCGGAAATGGCGTCGATTTCCCTGCACGCGAAAGCGCTTGGGGGCTATACCCTGCGCAAGGTGACGGACGTGGGCGCCCTAATGGAAAAAGTGATTGCGCTGGACGAGGGCCTGGATGACGTGGCCCTGGAAATCTGCAAATATGTGATGCGGCAGGAACAAGGAGAAACGGAAGGAACAAGCGGCGAGACCGGCCGCATTCCCGCCGGCGCGCCTCTTCACTTTTTCCGTCGCGAAGAAGACAAACTGATTTTTACCTATCCCGCAGAGGGCAAAATGCAAGCCCTTTCCGTGGGAATGAATATCTATGAAAATGCGCTCGGAATTCTCCAGCGCAATCCCGCTCTTCGCCCGGAAGAGGGCTTTCAGCAGATCGATGAGGTCTGGCTGGCGACTGTCCTGCAATGATGGGTTTTTGAATGAAAAGAACGATGCAGACGCTCGAAAAAGAAATACGGATTTCCTCGCTGGAAAACATTGATAGCGCCGCCCGGGCCTTTCTCCGGCAGATTGGAGACCGCCGGCTGATTGCGTTTTATGCCCCGATGGGCGCCGGGAAAACCACCTTCACCTCCGCCCTCTGCCGGGTACTCGGCGTGGACGACCCCGTTTGTTCCCCCACCTTCACTCTGGTCAACGAATATCGCCTCCCGGATGGGGAGTGTATCTATCATTTCGACTTTTACCGCCTCAAAAACGAGGCGGAAGCCCTTGATATCGGCCTGTATGATTATCTGGACAGCGGCTCGCTCTGCCTGATGGAGTGGCCCGAAAATGTCGAGAACCTTCTCCCCGACGAGACGCTCGCCGTGCACATTGAAGTGCTGCCTGACGGTTCGCGACGGATTTTCTAACCCAATTACTTCTCCGCAATAAACGGCTGCAGATACTCGATGATGCGGTCCATCCAGTTGTAGCTGCCGGTACCGGGAGCAGCTTTGCGCTGGAAGCAGTGATTGCGGAGGGCGAGGGTGTGGAGTTCGGACTGAATGCCCATTGCGCGCATCTTCTCCCACACTTTGACGGAACCCATCGCACTGTAGGGATCGTTGTCCCCGTGAATGAAAATCATCGGAGCGGTATCCAGGTCGAAGGAGAAGTCCGACACAATCGTATCCCCCTCCTCGTTGCCCTTGTGGGCATTGTGTCCGTCATAGCCGTCACTGAGCACATAAGCGGGGTAAATACCGATGCCCCAGGCCACTTTGCAGGAAAGTTTGTCGATGGTTTTGTCCACCGGCAGATAACTCTGGTGACGGGCGGAAGTCGTCCCCATCAGGGTCAGGTGGCCACCGGCAGAAGAGCCCATAATGCCGATACGCTCGGCATCCAGCCCGTAGGAGGCCGCCTGTGAACGCACGATGCGGATGGTCCGCTGCAGATCCTGCCAGGCCGTCTGATGCTTGGGAAGACCTTCCGGACGCGGCGTACGGTATTTCAGCGTCACCACCGTCATCCCCATTTTGTTCAGGACACGACGAAGCGGAGCGACCTCGAAACCATCCGGATCATTTTGCTTGTATCCTCCGCCGGAATAGATAATCTGGATTGCCTTCGTCTTCAGCGTGTCCGGGAAATGCCACACCAGATACGGCTCGCACTGCTGTGCCTGGAAATCCGGCGTCCTGCCTTCCGGCCACACCTCCATACGCAGGGAATCGCGCCGCCCTTCATTGGAAGTAAAACGGTCCAGGAGCATCTCCTCGGGCGCCAGGGGGCCCAGATAGCCCAGCTGTGTCATAAATTCAACCGCCCGCTCGAAACCGAAAGCGCCGTGCCTCTTGCCGGGATACAGGTGAAGTTCCGTGGGAATGCCCATCTTCCGCAGTTTGCGGTAGGCGAGCGTGGAACCGTTGGGTGAATAGGGATCCGCACCGCCGTGATGAAAACAGACCGGACTGGTCTTTTCGTCGAAATGAAAAAGGGTGTCGAGCACGATGCCCGGACCGTACCCCTCCTGCGGAGCACTGACGCCCTTTTGGGCCGCATCGCTGGTCAGGTAGGCCGGCGCATTGAGAATCGCCCAATTGATATGACAGGGCACATCGTCGGTCTTATCAATTCGCGCGTAAGCGGGCGTCTGGGAATTAGCGGCCAGTAGCAGGCCCAGATGGCCGCCGGCAGACATCGCAATGACGCCGATTTTCTCGGGATCGAAGCCCCGCTTGGCTGCCTGCGAACGCACCAATCGCACCGCCCGCTGCCCGTCTTCCCAGGCCGTCTGGTAAATCGGCAGGCCCTCCGGACGCGGCGTACGATACACGAAATTGACGCACTGGATGCCCAGCGCAGTCAGCTCCTTATGCCATTTGTCAATCAACTTCCAGTCGCAGCAGTCCTTATACGAACCGCCGGAAATCAAAATCATACAGATATCCTTGTCCACTTCCGGAGCTGGCTTTTCATACCATTCCAGGAAGGGAATCCGGTGTTTCTCCGGCTTGAAACCCTCCGCGCGGGAGACGTTCGTCATTTCCGCAATCTGGTGGGACTGCGCATCCGGCATTTTGTTTTTCGGCCAAAGGTTCTGGCGCTCCCAGGCACCGGCGGACAGGGAGAAAAGAAAAAAGAAACAGGGCAGGATTTTCAACCCCGCCCTCTTGAAAACCAGGGTATTCATCGATTAATAAAAACGAGCACGGTTATCTTTTACCTTGCCCTCCGACATCACCGGGACAATCATCTGGGCATAGTACTGAGCCTTCTGGGCATCCAGTGCCTTTGCGTCATCCTCGTTGTAGAAGGAACCCGTCTCGCGGGACAGGACATTGTACACGTAAATGGTGTACAGGCTGCTGACAGGGCCGCTCACCTTTCCCACTTCCGCCGATGCCACGGCACCGATCAGCACGGGATCGAGCGACTGTCCGCCGGCGGAGGAGAAGGCCACGCCTTCCTTGGTGCTCACCTCGGTATCCAGCGCCTCGGCCACCTGAGACATGGTCTCCATTCCGGCAATCTTCTCGGCCACTTCCGCCTTGCGATGGGCGGCCACCTGCTCCTGATAAAGGTTCATCCGGATACCGGCAGCCACTTCTTTAAGCGGGGTGTATCCCTCTTCGCGGATTTCCTTCACCGCCACGACGAAGAACGCGTTGTTGGCTACGGAAATAATGTTGCTGACCGCACCCTTCTTCTGATCGAACACCCAACGGACTACTTCGGTGCAACCGTCCACGGTGCCGATGGTGCGCGTGCTCTCAAGCACCCTGTTCTGGCTGTTTACATACAGGTGCAGGGAGTCCGCAGCGGCCTTGAAACTCTTATAGTTGCCGGCGGAGCGGACGGCCATCGTATTGGCACGGGAATAATAGTCGTTATAAGTTGCCTTGCCGGCCACAATGTTCTTGGAAAGGATAGCCACCTGTTTCTTCTCCACGGGAGCGGATTTTTTGACCACCTTGGCGGCCAGTTTTCCGTACTGGGGGCTGTCAATCAGCCGGGCCTTGTTCAACGGAGCGTCAAAGAGCACCTCGCAGCCGGAAACCATGCGGTCCTGGGTCATGTTCATCGCCTCGGAAGCGTCAAGTTTGGCTTCCAGGTCGGCATCAATTTTCTCCACATTGCCGGCGACGGCCAGTTTCACATCGATGTCGTTGGGCATCATCTTCTTGTCGAGGATGCGCACGGCATAGAACGCCTCGTCTCCCTCGATTACCTTGGAAACGGCACCCACCTTGTTTTCGTCCACGAACTCGGCCACCTTGCGGTCGACAGAATTGAGTTCGCCCCTGCCATACCAGCGGCCGTCGAATTTACGGTCGGAATTGCGCAGGAAAGACTTGGAATTGTCGGTTTTTACAAATTCATCATAAAGAGCGGCAATCTTCTCGTTGGCGGCGGCGATGTCTTCGGTAGAAGGCTTCACCTCGAACACAACATATTCGATATCTCGGCTGGCGTCGCACTTGTAGTCTTTCTTATGGGCCTTGTAGTACTTCTCGACATCCCTGTCGGTCACCTGAACCGTGGAATCCGCTGCATAACCCACGGGGACCATCACAAACTCGATATTGGCCGTGGTGTTGTTTTCCTCTATCGCCCGGGCGGACATCAAGGCATTCTCCACATTGCTGCTGGTGAAAAGGGAGTTGTATTTCTGATAATACGCTGCCGTCACGACCGCCTTCTGCAGATAATCCCAATAGATTTTGAGGCGTCCGCTCTCATCAGAGGAAACCTGCTGCACGAAATCTTTCAGACGATCTACGCTGAACACGCCGTTTTCATCGGCAAAATTGGGATCCCGCGCCAGGATGGGAGAGACCTCATTGCCTGTCGTGAGGTCGATTTTCTCATCCTTACCGACATACAGACCCGCGGCCTTGCAGTTTTTGATAAAGAGATACTCATCCACCAGCGACTGCCAGGCGGCATCCCGGACGTTCTTCTGCTGCTCATCCGAAGAAGCAGATGAACCGGTGATAATCTCGTTGAGTTTGTTGTAGGTGTCCACATCCTGCTGATAGCGCTGATAATCAATGCGCTTGCCGTCGATCTGGCCGACGTCGTATTTGGAAGACATGGAATACATCACAGAACTGAGCGTGCTCGGATCAATGATGAAGGAAAGGAGGGCGATGGCAATGATTACCGTAATCGCCACGCCGAATTTTACGCGAATTCTTTCAAGTACCGCCATATGGTTGTTTTTTTAATTACATATAAAGTTTGCGAATTTACGAATTTTCCGGGAATAAGGAAAGTTTTTTTACGGATGAAAGACCGGACCGATCAGATTGACCGAATCCACCTGCTGCTCTTCCCCCTCCGTGAACGCATAACTGTTGAACGGACGTTTGATCAGGGTATTGCGGGCCCGTTGGTCGGATTCCATGCCATATCCCTGCATAAAACCGTCCGGAGAATAAATCTTAACATAACAGTCCGTCCAGATCAGCTCCCTTGTCCGGTCCCAGTAGAGTGTATCGGATTCCATCACCTCCCGCTTCTCGATATTTTCCACCCGCACATCCCCGCAGACCAGCCAGACCTCATGGCCGTTCTTTTTCGGTGTCGTATGCCGGGCCCGCTTGGACTGGATGGTGGTTTCTAGTTCCCCGTCCTCATCATAGACAAACACGGAAAAACCCTCCGGAAACGACTCATAGGTGCTGGTATCCGTCTCAAAACGCTGCATCAGCCCCCCTTCCATCCGCATTTTCAGCAAGCCGTTTTCGGTATCCACCACAAACATGTTCCGAACCGTCTGGAGTGGAACGCTTTCAATATCCACATGGTCGGCTTTTCCGAGTTTTCCCTTGCAGGAAGAAAGGACAAAGAGACCGGCGATCATACAGATTGCCGGTCCCTTGAGAAATATATGTCGAAAAAAAGACAAGACTTATTTTGTCTGGGTACGCACCGTCGTGGTGGCTGACATACCGTTGCAGTTGACCGTATAGCGGTCGCCATCGGTCAGGTTATACATGAAGGCTTCAGACTTCTCCGGGAAGTACTGGCGGTACTGGGCGGCGAGTTTGTTCGCCTCGGGGGCCAGCGCCGCATCCGCTGCAGCCGCTTTCTGCATATAATCCACGGCCACCCAGAACGGAGCACGGGACTCGATTTCATTGCCGCCCTTGCAGGATGCACTGCCCCAAATGGAGCCGGCCAGCATATAGGACTTGGCCGTCACATCTCCGTCATGATCAAGAGCGAGGCACTTCAGCACGGAAGCGTAAGCCTTGGCGCGGTTGCCGTTCTTGTGATTGAACACGGCAGATTCATAGTAATACTGCGCATCCATTTCATCATCGCTCTCGTCGAAAGCAATCGCCTCGTCCAGATAGCGGTTCGCGCTGGCAACATCCCCTTTGGAGGAGAACAGGCGATACAGGCCGTAAGCCGTACTGTAAGAAGGATTGGCTTTGTAGAGTTTGGTAACCGCAGCCACATACAGGTCGTTATCCGTACAGTCCTGGGTACTGCGCATCATGGTCGCAATTTTTCCTAGCAAATCAAGGTTGTCGGGGTCCGCCTGGTATTTCGGCGTAAAGATAGCGAGCAGGTTCTCGCAGGAAGCCACGCGGCTGCTGACAAAGAGATTCTCCACCGCCGAACGGATGGTAGCGGCATTGTTGTCTTCCGGATTCTTGGCTAGGACCGCATCCAGGTTCTTCATGCAGAGTTCGTAATCGGCGATGACCTGATCGATCTCCAGCGCGCCGGCCTGGTAATTCTCCACGGAGCTATTCATGTAGTTGACATAAATGCCGGGCTTGGTAGCCACACCGTTGGCGGCAATGCTTTCCTTGCAGATTTCATACAGGGCCTTCTTATCCGTATTACGGAACTGGATCATATCCAAAGTTTTGTTTTCCAGCGCTTTGTTTCTCATCTTCGGATAATTCTCCATACGGATGTCGTGAAGCATCATCAAGGTATCCACCTGCGCTTCCCGAAGTTCTGCGTTCTTCCTGTTTTTGTTGATTTCCTGACGCATCAGGACCGTACCGTTGATCAGCATAGTCTGATTGGCCGTAGGAGGACAATACTTGAAGGCCTTTCTCCAGTTGGGAAGAGCGTCGCGATAGTTTTTCACCTTGAAATGATCCTGATAGAAAGACAGATACTTAAGGCACTCTGCGCTGTCTGGACCGTACTTTCCATAAGCTGACGCCACGTTTCCGCTGAGCAGAAAAGCGAGCGCCATACTGAAAATCACTGCTACTTTTTTCATGTTATTGTGGTTTTTATTCATACTTCGGTTTCTGGAACCAAATATCGTGGATATTGATACTCGCATGGACTTTAAAGAACATTTCACGAATCATTCCGCTTTTCAAAGTTCCTCTTTTACCAAAATCTATGCCGAGCGTGAATCCGTTGTTCCAGCGGTACACCGGTAAGGTAACCCCTAAAGTGATGCCGCAGGAACTGATTTGGTTGCCTGCATAGGTAAAATTTTCCGTCTCATAATAAGCACCGGCACGATAGGACATCCTCCTGTAGTAGTAACGGATATCGTTTCGGTTGGGTACGAAATCCACACCCACGCGGAAGGATTGGGAAATGGTAGAGGTAATGGCCTGACCGGATTCCGTATTGACCGCAAAACCCCTTGCGGAAGAAAATCCGCTCGAGCGCCAGTCTCCCCGCAGATAGTCGAATTCAATCATCCACCGGTTATTCAGTTTCAAACTGATTCCCACTCCGATTTCATCACCCAAAGCTATGCCCTCAGTTGCCATTTTCTTGGTATACAGGGAATCCTGTACATTGGAAAGAATGGCGTAGAAATATTCCTCGTTGGTACCGTGAATGGGAGTACGAAGACGATAAGTGGCTCCTAACGTCAGGGAAGTGCCATAATTGAAACGCTGTTCGTACTGCAAACCGAATTTTCCACCCAGGCCCCAGATCTTCATATCATATCCGCCATAAATATCCCGGCTGAACTGATTATCGAATATCGTATTGGCAACCTTTTCAATATTTCCGAAATAATAATCGATTTCCGCACCGATGGAAAAACATTTCCAGAAGGTGGCACCGGCAGAGAGGAATACTTTCGTCAGGGTACCCTCGCCGTAAGACTGGTAATTGATATTACCGGTGTGACCTATCACTTCAGGGCGGGTTTCATTGTAGGAAAAATCATATCCCACTCCGCTGAAAGGCGTCACACCCACCGCCATGGCGGAAGACTTCCAAATCGGAAAAGAGAGGACGAAATTACTGATATTGAAAAGGTTATTGACAGAAGTAAGGTTTTTTGCACCCACTTGTCTCTGACTGAAATATTTATTATCATTGCTGACTCCAAAGTCCAGCATAAACGAAAGGGTGTCCCTGGCTGCCAGGGCGGCCGGATTGAGATAATTAATATAGTGGTGATCCCGTCCGGCGATACCCACTCCACCCATCGTTTTGTTGTAGGCCGTTCCTTCCCGTACTAAATCCCCTACCGCAAAAACGGAATAGGGAGAATAGGACGAAGAAGCTCCGTTCTGCGCGAAAAGATTCGGCATCACAGAAAACAAAAGGCAAACAGCCAAACATATGCGTGTGGACTTTTTCATCAATAAAAATATCCAGGCAAAGTCTGCAAAGTTGCGATTTTTTCTTCTTTTTTCAAAATTTAGCGTGAAGAAGTCTTAAAAAAGACCGGGTTCGTTGCTATAATCCGCCATTCTATCCAGACCAAGGTGTTTATACGCCAATTCGGTCGCTTCCCTGCCGCGGGGTGTACGGACGATAAACCCTTCTTTTATCAGGAAAGGCTCGTAAACTTCTTCCAGGGTTCCGGGATCTTCACCGACAGCAGTAGCAATGGTTCCTATGCCGACAGGACCTCCTTTAAATTTGGTAATTATTGTCTTAAGTATTTTATTATCAATGGAGTCTAAACCACGTTTATCGATATTGAGGGCATCGAGCGCAAAGCGTGCGATGGGAAGGTCAATGCTTCCGTTTCCCTTTACCTGCGCAAAATCGCGTACCCTGCGAAGCAGGGAATTGGCAATTCGCGGCGTTCCCCGGCTTCTGAGCGCAATTTCCTGAGCGGCTTCTTCGTTGATTTCCACTTTTAAAATGGAAGCGCTGCGCTTAACGATATGTAATAAAGTGACTGTATCGTAATATTCCAGGGCACATTTAATTCCGAAACGGGCTCTGAGCGGAGACGTCAGCAAGCCGCTTCGCGTTGTTGCGCCGACCAGCGTAAAAGGAGCGAGATTGATCCGGACGGAACGGGCTCCCGGGCCTTTATCCACCATAATATCAATCACATAATCCTCCATGGCGGAATAGAGGTATTCTTCCACGACGGGAGAAAGCCGATGAATTTCATCGATAAAAAGCACATCCCCTTCTTTTAAGGAAATCAGCAGACCGGCCAAATCTCCCGGTTTATCGAGCACAGGTCCCGAACTGACTTTCATATCCACACCCAATTCATTGGCGATGATATGGGCAAGGGTTGTCTTTCCGAGTCCCGGAGGACCGTGAAACAGCACATGATCGAGCGACTCGCCACGCATTTTCGCCGCTTGAATGAATATCTTCAGATTTTCAACGATTTTATCCTGTCCGCAAAATTCTTCGAGTTCCTGCGGGCGAATAATTCCGTCTAAATCATTATCTTTGCACGCCCCATCGGTGTGCGGGTCGAAACTTTCCTGCATGCACAAAACATTTAATAAATACAAAGATATACTTTTTTAAAATTTATTAGGTTGTTATTAGCTTGTTGATTTGTTAATAACCTTATAAGTCTTTCATTATCAATCATAAAATTTTACACTTCCTTTCTGGAAACTTTTTATAAAAAAGATACTTTCTCTCTTGCAAAATCGGAAAATCCGACGATATGGATGATTTTTTTAAAAATGAAAATATTGTTTTAAGAAAAAATCAACAGGGAATTCAACAGTTTTTCAACAAGGTTTTCCACGAGGATCTTTTCTGTGCCTCCCTTTCGCTTTCCGCACGTTGGTTTGCTGTCAGGGAGTGTGGCTTTTCCGGACTTCATTTTATCATTCTTCCTGACAAGGAAAGTGCAGAGTATTGTGTTGCAGACCTTTATCATTTAATTGAAGGAGATAAGGTATTTATTCTCCCTCATTCCGGAAAAAACATTGAACGAAGTAATTATAAATCGACGCTTTGTGTTCAAAGGACGGCCGCGCTGGGGAAGATAGCGGAACATAAAGCCGGTGAGAATCTTTATATTATTTCTTATCCTGCTGCTCTGGAGGAGAAAATTCCTTCATTGAAGAAAAATTTCAAACCGATTATCCTTTTTAGAAAAGGCGATGAAATCTCCCATGAAAATCTTTCCAAAATCTTATATGAGAATGGTTTTGAAAAGGTGGATTTCGTCAGCCAGCCTGGACAGTATACCCTCCGGGGCGGAATCGTGGATATTTTTTCCTATTCCATCAACCAGCCTTACCGACTCTCCTTCTTCGGAAATGAAATAGATGATATAAAAATCTTCGACTGTAATACCCAACTTTCCATTGAAAAAGTGGATGAGGCGGCTATTTATCCCTCTTTTTTTGAAGGAGAGACTCAGTCGGATGAAGAATATATTACGCAGCATCTTCCGAAAGATACCCTTTTCTGGCTGGATACCGCTGCGCTTTATCAGGAAAAGGATTTTTATACCTTTATCAAGCCTCATAAAAAAGTTTATCTTTCCGCTGCGCCCGATTCCGGCGTGGAAACCATAAAATTCAACATTTCCGCCCAGCCTGTATTCCATAAGAATTTCGACCTGATGATAGAGGATATCCGTTCAAAAAAGGAAAACGGATACCAGGTGTTTATATTTGGAGAGAAAAAGGCCCAGCTGGACCGGCTTTCTTCCATTATCAAGGAAAGTGGCGGGATATTGCCCGAATTCATTCCAGGAAAGAATCTCCACAACGGTTTTATCAATCACGACGCCAAGATTTGCTGCTATACGGATCATGAAATATTCGACCGTTTTCACCGCGTCGTGATGCGTCGTACGGTGGAAAAGAGTGAGCAGCTGACCATCAATGATTTAACCAGTTTTAATATCGGAGATTACGTGGTCCATATCGATTACGGTGTGGGGATTTTCGGAGGACTGGTAAAATTGAAAGATGACAAAGGTCGCCTGCACGATGTCGTCAAGCTTCAGTACAGGGACAATGACGTCGTTTTCATTTCCATTCACTCCCTGCATAAGATATCCCGTTATAAATCCCGCGACAGCGAACCTCCCGTCATCCATAAACTGGGCAGTAAAGCCTGGGCGGCCACCAAGACGAGCGCGAAGAAAAAAGTCAAGGATATCGCCAAAGACCTGATTAAACTCTACGCCAAGCGGAAAGGAACCGAAGGGTATGCGTTTTCCGCGGATTCCTACCTGCAACAGGAACTGGAATCTTCCTTTATGTATGAAGATACCCCGGATCAGGAAAAGGCGGTCAAGGCGGTCAAACGGGATATGGAGGATGACTGTCCGATGGATCGCCTGGTCTGCGGAGATGTTGGTTTTGGTAAGACGGAAGTGGCTATTCGGGCGGCTTTCAAGGCGGTTTGTGACAGCAAGCAGGTGGCGGTCCTTGTTCCTACGACCATTCTTTGCCTACAGCATTACAATACTTTCAAATCGCGTCTGGAGAATTTCCCCTGCAATATTGAATTTGTATCGCGGCTTCGCACTGCAAAAGAAATTGCGGAGATAACCCGTCGTCTCCAGGAGGGCCAGATCGATATCATTATCGGTACGCACAAGTTGTTGGGAGGCGGATTTTCTTTTAAAGACCTGGGGCTTTTGATTATTGACGAAGAGCAGAAATTCGGGGTGAGCGCCAAGGAAAAACTCCGTCAACTCAAGGCGAATATCGATACCCTTACCCTGACGGCGACCCCGATTCCGCGAACCCTTCAGTTTTCCCTTTTGGGCGCCCGTGACCTGTCCATTATCAACACCCCTCCTCCCAACCGGATTCCCGTACAGACGGAAATCATTCATTTCGATAAAAAGGAAATCAAAGGAATTATCGATTATGAATTGAACCGGGGCGGACAGATTTTCTTCGTTCACAACAAGGTGGAAGAACTCGAGAGTATCCACGACGTGCTGCATCGCCTGGTGCCGGACATGCGTATCTGTGTCGCTCACGGGCAGATGGAATCCAAGGAATTGGAGAATAAAATCCTGGATTTCATGCGCGGAGACTACGACCTGCTGCTTTGTACGACGATTATTGAAAACGGCCTGGATATCCCCAATGCCAACACCATCCTGATCAATCAGGCGCAGAATATCGGACTGAGCGATCTGCACCAGCTTCGCGGACGGGTGGGACGGTCCAACAAACAGGCTTTCTGCTACCTGATTGTTCCTCCCCTGACAGCCATTTCGGATGATTCGCGCCGGCGCCTGAAAGCCATTGAAACCTTCAGCGACCTGGGCAGCGGATTCAGCATCGCCATGCAGGATCTGGACATTCGCGGTGCCGGTAACCTGCTTGGAGCCGAGCAGAGCGGTTTTATCAGTGATATGGGCTTGGAAACCTACCAGAAAATCCTTTCCGAGGCGATGGAGGAGCTGGGCGTGGAAACCGGTTTTACCAATACTTCGGTCAAGGAAAACTATGTGACGGAATGTATGGTGGATACGGATGTACCCGCTTTTTTACCAGACAGTTATATAGAAATTCCGATGGAAAAACTCCGCATTTACAAAGACCTGGACAATGTGGAGGATGAAAAGAGCCTGGAGCGGCTTGCCGAGCGTCTTGCCGACCGTTTCGGACGGCTACCGGAGGAAGTGGAGAACCTCTTTACCGTGATTCGTATCCGTATGATCGGCAAGCGGATCGGACTTGAAAAAATCATATTCAAGAACGGTCTGCTGATTGCCTATTTTGTCAGCAATCCGATGGCGAAATATTACAAATCGGAGGTGTTTGCGGGTGTGCTTGACGGCGTGACGGCACAGGGAAATCTCTTTGAACTGAAACAGAACGATGACGGAAAACTCAAACTGCTGTCTCGCGGAGCCGATTCCCTTACGAGTGTGCTGGGGCGGCTGAAGAAACTGAATATGAACACTTAAAAATGCTTTCTTCGTTGAAATCTTTGGTAAATTGCGTAAAAATGCGTAACATTGCAGATATTTTATAAAATAAACAGTATGGCCGATATTCTCAATTCCAAGATTCCTGACG
The DNA here is from genome assembly GCA_017961345.1 of Bacteroidales bacterium. Taxonomy (GTDB): domain Bacteria; phylum Bacteroidota; class Bacteroidia; order Bacteroidales; family UBA932; genus Cryptobacteroides. Next base: position 65,680 of record JAGCXP010000003.1, read on the forward strand.
GTCCTTTGGCCGAAAAATGGTCAAAGCATAAAGCCAGCATCCGCGTTGTCACCCCTGGCAACAAGCGTAAACTGGACATTATCGTCATCGGAACCGGCCTTGGCGGAGCCTCTGCAGCAGCCTCTTTGGGTGAGCTTGGGTACAATGTCAAGGTTTTTTGTATCAGCGACTCCCCCCGTCGTGCACACTCCATTGCCGCACAGGGAGGTATCAACGCTGCCAAGAACTACCAGAACGACAACGACTCCGTCTATCGTCTCTTCTATGAGACCATCAAGGGCGGTGACTACCGCAGCCGCGAAGCCAATGTCTACCGTCTGGCCGAGGTGAGCAACAATATTATCGACCAGTGTGTGGCTCAGGGAGTTCCCTTCGCCCGTGAGTACGGCGGTCTTCTGGCCAACCGCTCTTTCGGTGGGGCTACCGTCAGCCGCACCTTCTATGCCCGCGGTCAAACCGGTCAGCAGCTCCTGCTGGGCGCTTATGCGGCCCTCAACCGTCAGGTGGCTGCCGGCACCGTCAAGAGTTACCCCAGGCACGAGATGCTGGACGTGGTGCTCGTGAACGGCGAGGCCAAGGGGATCATTGCCCGCAACCTGGTGACCGGAGCCATCGAGCGCTTCGGCGCCCACGCGGTGGTGATTGCCTCCGGTGGTTATGGAAACACCTATTTCCTCTCCACCAACGCCATGAACAGCAACGGCTCCGCTGCCTGGCAGTGCTACAAGAAAGGCGCTTTCTTCGCCAACCCCTGTTTTGCTCAGATTCACCCGACCTGTATCCCCGTCCATGGTGAGCAGCAGAGCAAACTGACCCTGATGAGTGAGTCCCTGCGCAACGACGGCCGTATCTGGGTGCCCAAGAAGCTCGAAGATGTCGAGAAACTGCGCAAGCATGAAATCAAGCCTTCCCAGATAGCCGAGGAGGACCGCGATTACTATCTCGAGCGCCGCTATCCCGCGTTCGGCAACCTGGTTCCCCGCGATGTGGCGTCCCGCGCCGCCAAGGAGCGTTGCGACGCCGGCTTCGGTGTGAACGAAACGGGATTGGCCGTGTTCCTGGATTTCAAGACGGCCATCGACCGTCTCGGCGAGGACAAGATCCGCGAGCGTTACGGCAACCTCTTCCAGATGTACGAGAAGATTACCGCCGTCAACCCTTATAAGGAACCGATGATGATCTACCCTGCCATCCACTACACGATGGGCGGTATCTGGGTGGATTACAACCTGCAGACCACCGTTCCCGGCCTGTATGCCATCGGCGAGGCCAACTTCTCCGACCACGGCGGCAACCGTCTCGGTGCTTCCGCTCTGATGCAAGGTCTGGCCGACGGTTATTTCATCCTCCCCTACACCATCGGAGATTACCTGGCAGGTCACTTCAAGGACGGTCCGGTCAATGTCGACACTCCCGAGTTTGACGAGGCGGAAAAAGCCGTCAAGGAAAAGATTGAAAAACTTTTCTCCATCAAGGGAAAACGCAGCGTGGACTCCATTCACAAGGAACTCGGCCATATCATGTGGGAGCATGTGGGTATGGCCCGCAACGAGGCCGGCCTGAAGGAAGGCATCAAGCTGATTCAAGCCCTCAAACAGGAGTTCTGGTCCAACGTCTTCGTGCCCGGCAGCAACTTCGAGTTCAATCAGGAACTGGAGAAGGCCCTGCGCCTTGCCGACTTCCTGGAGATCGGTGAACTGATGGCCCGCGACGCTTTGAACCGCAGTGAATCCTGCGGCGGTCATTTCCGTGAGGAAAGCCAGACTGAGGAGGGCGAGACCAAACGTGACGACGAGCATTTCATGTATGTGGCCGCTTGGGAATACACGGGCGAAGGCAAGGAGCCGAAGCTGCACAAGGAGCCGCTCAAGTATGAAAATATCAAGATTGCGACCCGCAACTATAAAGACTAAGGAAAGATGGATTTAACACTGAAAGTATGGCGTCAGAAAAACGCCAAGACCAAAGGTCATTTCGAGACCTATCAAGTCAAAAACATCTCGGAAGGGTCGTCTTTCCTTGAGATGCTGGATATCCTGAACGAGCAGCTTGTCCGCGAGGGGATCGACCCCGTTGCCGTGGAGAAGGGCTGCCAGAGCAGCGGTCCCGTCTCCTTTGATCACGATTGCCGGGAAGGTATCTGCGGAGCCTGCTCCCTGTATATCAACGGCCGGGCCCACGGTCCCGATGACGAGGTGACGACCTGTCAGCTGCATATGCGCAAGTTCAAGGACGGAGACACCATTACCATCGAGCCCTGGCGCAGCGCCGGTTTTCCGGTCATCAAAGACCTCGTGGTAGACCGCAGTGCCTTCGACAAGATTCTCCAGGCCGGCGGCTTCATTTCCGTCCGCACCGGAGGCGTGCCTGACGCCAATGCGATTCCTATCGCCAAGGAGAAGGCTGACGAGTCGATGGATGCGGCGGCCTGTATCGGTTGCGGTGCCTGTGTGGCTACCTGCAAGAACGGTTCTGCGATGCTCTTCGTCGCCGCTCGCGTGAGCTCCCTCGCCCTCCTGCCTCAGGGCAAGATCGAAGGGGCCCGCCGTGCGAAAGCGATGGTCGCCAAGATGGACGAGCTGGGCTTTGGCAACTGTACGAACACCCGTGCCTGCGAGATGGAGTGCCCCAAGCACATTACCGTCTCCCACATCGCCCGTCTCAACCGCGAATTCCTTTGTGCAAAATTCAAAGACTAATTATTAACTTTTATTAACAACTAATTTTTTTACCATTATGAAAAAGATTTTTTCCATTCTCGCCGTTGTCGTGCTTGCAATCGCTACGGTATCCCTCACCTCCTGCCAGAAGGACATTGATAAAGCCAAATCTCTGATTGGCACCACCTGGGGTTATGTTGATGGCGGTACCGCCTACACCCTGAGCTTTACTAGCCAGACGGCCTGCAACATGCGGATCAAGAGCGTCTCTCTTTCCGATGAGTACTACGAGGGCGTCTTCATCATCTCCGGCAGCAACATTTCCTTTACCTTCGACACCTGGGTGGGTGGCTACAGAGATGGTAAATTCCTCAATGACAACGAGATGACGATCAACGGTAGGGTCTTTAAGAAGAACGTTCTCTAAACTACCAGAGAAAGTTATTAAAAGGATAGCGGCCGGCGTGAATTTCGGCCACCATCTTGTACATGTCGGCTTTGAGTTTCTCAAGGCCGACTTTGTTTTTGGCAGAAATGAAGATGCCGGGCGTACCCTTGCGCTCCATCCAGTCGGCTTTCCAGTCATCCAGTGACCAGTTCTTTTTCGATTTGGGGACAAGGGCGAATTCATCGTAGGGCTCGTAGGTGAAGCGGTCAATCTTGTTGAAAATGGTAAAGACCGGCTTGTCGGCGGCGCCGATGTCTGCGAGGGTCTTTTCCACGACGGCCATCTGTTCCTCGAAGTCGGGATGGGAGATATCCACGACGTGTACGAGAATGTCGGCTTCGCGCACCTCATCCAAGGTGCTTTTAAAGGCCTCTATAAGCTCCGTAGGGAGCTTTCTGATAAATCCTACGGTATCACTCAGCAGGAAGGGACAATTCTCAATGACGACCTTCCTGACGGTCGTATCCAGCGTCGCAAAGAGTTTGTTCTCGGCGAAGACTTCGGATTTGGCCAGGAGGTTCATCAGCGTGCTCTTGCCGACATTGGTATAGCCCACCAGGGAAAGGCGCACCATCTGACCCCGGTTTCCCCGCTGCGTGGCCATCTGGCGGTCAACCTTTTTGAGTTGTTCCTTGAGTTTGGCAATCTTTTCCTTGACGATACGGCGGTCGATTTCAATCTGCGTCTCACCCATACCGCCTCGCATTCCGACACCGCCTCTCTGGCGCTCCAGATGCGTCCACATGCCCGCCAGGCGGGGCAGCATGTAGTTGTATCGGGCGAGATCCACCTGCATCCGTGCATAGGCCGTGCGGGCACGCTGTGAGAAAATCTCCAAGATCAGACTGGTGCGGTCGATAACGGCTACGTTTTTCAGGATTTTTTCAATGTTGCGCTGCTGGATGCCGGTCAGTTCGTCATCGAAAATGACGTATTCAATCCCGTTTTCTTCACAATACTGCGCAATCTCCTGTACTTTTCCGCTGCGGATATAAGTCGCCTTGTCGGGCTTGTCCACCTTCTGCACGAATTGCTTGTCGGGGATGGCGCCGGCCGTCTCGGCCAGAAAGCGCAGTTCATCCAGGTATTCTTTCACGCGCTCTTCATCGTCGTTTTGTTTGACGATGCCGACAAAGACGGCCTTGAATGCCTTTTTTTCTTCTATTTTATTTACAATTTCTCCCATGGCTTCGTGTTTAGCCGTCTCTTTTGAGCGCATTGTTGTTTAAAAATAAGGTTGGCTCCAAGGAATTCCTTTCAGCCAACCTTAAGCGTTTCTTCCTGCTATAATTAGCGGAGCTGGAAAATCACAGGGAAGGTGTAGGTCACTCGGACGGCGCGGTCACGCTGCTTACCGGGTTTCCATTTCGGAGAACTGGAGACGACGCGGACGGCTTCCTTGTCCAGAGAAGGGTCGATACCGCGGAGTACCTTCACGTTGGTTACCCGGCCGTCGTTTTCCACTGTAAACTGGAGGGTCACACGGCCCTGCACACCGTTTTCCTTGGCAATCTCGGGATAGACCAGATGCTGTCCCACCCATTTGGAAAAGGCATTCGCATCACCGCCCTGGAAGGAAGGTTTCTCTTCCACCAACTGGAACGGAATGGCCTCTTCTTCAATGTGCTCTTCTTCGACCGCCTCCACGTAGTCCATAATCTGGACACCGCTGTTGGCGTCGTCTTCGAGGTTCATGAACATATTGTCGTCCACCTCTGCGTCATCATCCACAATGTCAATCTGGTCGGAAAGAACGGGGATTTCAGGCACTTCCGGGGGGGGCGGAGGGGTATCGACATTGGTGTTGATAACCTCTTCCTCCTCAATCACCTGGGATACGTCCTCAAACTGGCTGACGGTCTGTTTTTCGCGGCTTCCCCACTCAAAAGCGATGAGGCAGATGCCCAGCGAGCAGACCAGTCCGATTTCCGTGAAGAGCAATTTCTTGTTCTCCAAGTTGGCTTCGTTGGATTTCTTTATCTTCATTTCTGGTGCTATTAGTTCATGTTAAGCCCTCAAAGTTATAAATAAATCCTATTATTTCAAACAATTTTGCAGGAATAGTTGTAGATTTGCACATAATTTTGTGACTTATGATAGCATACTTCAGCGAGGAGACCGATTTTATTCTGAAAGGCCGCGTGCGGAACAACAAATGGCTCCGCTTGGTTGCGGAGAGTGAAATTCGCCGGATCGGAGCGGTCAATATCATCTTCTGTTCCGACAATTACCTTCTGGACATCAACCGGCGCTACCTGGGTCACGATTATTTTACCGACATTATTACCTTTGATTATTGCGAAGGCGACAAGCTTTCCGGGGATCTGTTTATCAGCATTGATACCGTTCGCGACAATGCTGTAGAATACGACGCCGAAAGTTTCGAGCAGGAGCTCGCCCGGGTGATGGTTCACGGACTCTTACACTTGATCGGCTATGACGACCGCACGCAGGAGGAAAAGACAATGATGCGACAGAAAGAGAACTACTATCTTTCGCTTCGGGAACTTGTCTAATTTTTTTGCTCAGTTCCGTGCTTTGCGATGGAGAATTCTTTTGATGTGATTGTTATCGGAGGCGGACACGCCGGGTGTGAGGCGGCCATGGCGGCCGCTTCGCTGGGGTCGTCTGTACTTCTGATTACGATGGATTTGAACAAATTGGGGCAGATGTCCTGCAATCCGGCCGTCGGTGGAATTGCTAAAGGTCAGATTGTCAGAGAGATAGATGCTCTCGGTGGCTATATGGGCATTCTTACGGACGCCTCTACGCTCCAATTCAGGATGCTCAACAAATCCAAGGGACCGGCCATGTGGAGTCCGCGCGCACAATGCGACAAAAACCATTTTTCGGCAACCTGGCGAAAAATCCTTGAAACTTCCTGTAACATAGCACTTTATGAGGATGTTGCCACCACTTTTCTTTTCGATGGCGAGCGTATTGTGGGCTGCTCTACGAAAACGGGCGCAAAATTTCATTCTCGCAGCGTTGTTTTGACGGCCGGAACCTTCCTTTCCGGGCGGCTTTTTATCGGACGCCAGGATTTTGAAGGCGGGCGCATCGGCGAACTTTCTTCTTATGGTCTGACGAAGCAATTGGTCGAGCGGGGAATATCGACTGGAAGGATGAAAACCGGAACGCCGCCCCGCATTGACATTTCTTCCGTCGACCTCAGTAAGCTTCCCGTCCAACAGGGAGATGACAAGCCGGAAAAATTCTCTTTTCTTCCCTACTTGTCAACCGTTCAGAACGGAACGCCGCAAATGCCCTGTTTCGTGGTTCATACCAACGAGGAGGTGCACGATGTTCTTCGATCCGGCTTCGCAGACTCTCCCCTTTTCTCCGGAAAAATCTCCGGAATCGGACCGCGTTATTGCCCTAGCATCGAAGATAAACTCCGGACCTTTGCAGACAAGGATTCTCACCAACTTTTCCTTGAGCCGCAGGGACGCAACACCAACGAGTATTATCTGCAGGGCTTTTCTTCTTCGCTGCCTCTGGAGGTTCAGCTCGCGGCTATGCACAAAATTCCGGGGTTGGAAAAGGCTGTGATTTACCGTCCGGCCTATGCTGTTGAATATGATTATTTCGACCCCGTGCAGCTGAAGCCAACGCTGGAGTCCCGCTGCATTGCCGGGCTTTTCCTGGCCGGGCAGGTCAATGGTACGACCGGCTATGAGGAGGCTGCTGCACAGGGTCTGATTGCCGGAATTAACGCGCACCAGAAGGCTTCCGGCAAGGAAGATTTTATCCTTCGCCGAGATGAGGCGTATATCGGCGTCCTGATTGACGACCTGATTACGAAAGGGGTGGATGAGCCCTATCGGATGTTTACTTCTCGGGCGGAGTATCGAATTTTGCTACGGCAAGACAACGCCGACCTGAGGCTCACGCCCCGTTCGTACCAATTGGGCCTTGCGGATCAGTTCCGCTATGATTACACCATGCGCAAGTACGAAGCCGCCGACCGCCTTTCTTCCTTTATTTCTTCCGAGTCTGTCTCTCCTGCTCAAGCGAATCCATACTTGGAATCGAAGGGGGCTTCGCCGTTGGAGGGACGCAAAAAGATATCCGAAATCCTGGTTCGTCCCCAGGTAGATATGGACAGTTTTTATCCGAATGTTCTACGTGGAACTTTGCGGAGAAAGGGAGTGCTTGAAGAAGAATTGTTCCACGAAAATGAGTTTATTTCAGATGTGGACTATTTCGCTCATTTGCGTGAATCATCTCCTTATCCGAAGCTAAATAGCGGGCTTTGTTTCGATAAGGCCATTGCTGCGCTCTCCAGCAACGCCGGATATCCGATGGATCGCCTTATTCCCGAGGCTGGACACTCTTCATTAAGAGATAATTTTCGCTCTTCTGTGCTTGAGTCCGTAGAGATAGGAGTAAAATATGCCGGCTATATCGAACGCGAGCGCCGTCTGGCAGATAAGATTGTTCGGCTGGAGGATTTGTCGATTCCTGATGGCTTTGATTTCGATAGGATTGAGAGCCTTTCCATAGAATGCCGTCAGAAGCTCAAACGCTATGCGCCTCGTACAATTGCCCAGGCATCCCGTATTTCCGGGGTTTCTCCCGCGGATATTTCTGTGCTTCTGGTTTATTTCGGACGATAAATCCCCAGTTTTTGTTCTACGTGGAACAAACAGCTGCTAGGGAGGGGGCCCGCCGTTTTAGCGGTGGGAGGGGCTTATAGTCTACCCAATGCCTCTTTGATGAGTTGTTCAACGCTTGCGTTCGGCATTTCCTTGAGGAGCGCGCCCACTACTTTGCTGACCGCAGGCTTGGCAAAACCTAGCATGATAAGAGCCGTTGTCGCTTCTTCTGCGACGGCGGAAACCTGGGCACCGGAGAAGAGAGCGGAGCTATCGTTGCTGCCAACTTTCGCGACTTTATCCTTCAATTCCAGGATGATTCTTTGGGCTGTTTTGTTGCCGATTCCTTTGATGGACTGGATTCGTTTGACATCTTCCGTGAGGATGGCCTCGCGGATCTCGTCTGCGTTGAGCGAAGAGAGCATCACGCGGGCTGTACCTGCTCCAACACCGCTTACACCAATCAGCAGACGGAAGAATTGGCGCTCGTCTTTATCGGCAAATCCGTAGAACATTTCTTCATCTTCCCGGAGAATATGGTGCATATACACCGTCGCTTCGCTCTTGTTTTCCAAGAGGGCGTAGGTCTGAAGGGAAATGAAAGCGTGATAGCCGATGCCGCCGCATTCTATAACAAGATCCGTGGGGAGCAATTCTACGATTTTTCCTTTGATGTAATCAATCATTGTACAGTTTATTTTTGCTAAGTTACGAATTTTTTTATAACTTGCCATGAAATGGATCTTTACAAGGGCCTCCTGTTGCTAACCTTTTGATTTTGAATAAATTATAAATATTTTGCGAGATGAATATCCGTTCTTTCCTTTTGTTTGCTTCGATGGCCGTTGTTTTTGCGGGCGGCTGTACCCGGGAACTTGATTTTACCGACGACGCCATCGTCATCGCAAAGACCGGCAAGACGGTCCTTTCCGTCGGACTCCCTGACCCGTTCAAAACGCAGTTGGGAGACGGAGGGAAAGTCTATTGGTCCAACGGAGACCAGCTTTGTTGTAACGGTGCTGCTTCCGAAGCGCTCTCCGACCTCCCCGCGGGCAGCCAGAGTGCGACTTTTACCTGGGACGCTGCTCTCGACGCCCCCTACAAACTCTTATATCCGGCTTCCATCTACACGGACCCCTCGCATGTCACACTTCCTTCCGTACAAACCTACCGGGCCGGCGGTTTTGCCGACAATATGTTTCCGATGGCAGGATATGGCGCTTCCAGTTCTTCCCTGACCCTCAACCATCTTTGTGCCATCGTGAAGATTTCCGTACTCCGCGAAACCGAGCAGCAAGCCCAGGCAAGAGGCGGAGAGGTGGACACGGACAATATCGCCCGCATCCGTTTCGGGGGACGCAACAATGAGAAGGTATCCGGAAACTTCGAGATTGACTATACCACCGCAAGCCTTGCGGCCTCCGACGGGACCGGGACCGATCTCGAGGTCCGCGTGTCCAAGAATCTCGTCACTTCAACGGAAACGGCCATCGAGTATTATCTCGTCGTACCGGCCCGTGAATACAGCGCCGGCTTCGATGTCATCGTCCAGGACGCCAATTATCATATCATGACCAAGAGCAGGACGGCGGCCACCACGCTGGAAGCCGGTCATCTCTACATCCTGCCGGCGTTCTCTTATGTTCCTACCGGCACCGAACTGGGAGTAGAAATCAGCAACGCCGATGAGTTCGTCGAATTTGCCCAGGCCTATAATGACGAGAGCTTTAAGCCCCTCGGCAGCCAGCTGATCGTCACCGTCACGGACGATATTACCTTTGATGAGACGTCCAGTACGGCCTTCAACGCTACCGGCGGCATCGGAAGCGTCAGCTCAGACAACTATTTCAATGGAATCTTTGATGGAGGCGACCACGTCATCTCCTCTCTGACGGCAACGGTTCCCCTGTTTGCAAATATCGGCGGAGGCGGCACCGTCAAGAATCTGACGGTAGATGGCAGTTGCAGTTTTAGCTTTACCCACCCGAATACATCGGATGCCAATTTTGGAACCGTCGCCGCTTATCACAAAGGGGTGATTGACAACGTCAAGGTAGCTGCCGATGTCAGCCTTGCGGCCGTAGAAAACGTGTCGAGACTGACTGCGGTCGGTGGCCTCGCAGGAAGGGCATCTACGGGTAAAGTATTGAATAACAGCGAATACTCCGGCCTCATCTCCACGCCGGCGGGCTTTACCGGCACCGGCAAACTGATGATTGGCGGTCTGGTCGGACGCTATACCAACGCCGGCAGACTTTCCAATTCTTATTTCAAGGGTGCCATCAGCAATGACGCACAAATATCCTCCTCTGACGTTGAGAATCCTTACCTTGTCATCGGCGGACTGGTGGGGCGTCTGGATGGCGGAGCCACCGTATCCGGAAGCAGCACGACAGCGGACCATGCCGACGTGCCCAGCGCTTACAGCGGGTTAAACGGAACGATTGTCAATAAAACTGCCGTAGCATACCATAGCGCCGTGGGCGGTATTGCCGGAGAAATAGCCAACGGCTCCGTTTCCGACTGCAGCAATGGCGCCGTCATCATCTGCACCGTGTTCAAAGTGGGCGATGACGGCAGCAGTTATATGAAATCCGGCGGTATTGCCGGCAAGGTCGGTGCGCAGGGATCGCTGTCGGGATGCACGAACAATGGGGGTGTCCGCCATCGTTCCAATCCGAGAAATCAGGATTTGGGCGGCATTGCCGGATACAACGAGGGGACGGTTTCCGACTGTACCAACGGCGCCGTCGTGCACCACATGAAATCCGGTCAGACGATTCAGGCCGGCCGTGTCGTCAATCTGGGCGGCGTCTTGGGCGTCAATGCGTCGGGCTCTGCGGTTTCCGATGTCCACAACTCAGGTGACATTGAAATCTCGCAGATGGAGGACTGCACGGAGAGCGAAGTGCGCCTGGGCGGGGTCATTGCCTATAACAGGGCTGCCATCAACGGAGGTTCCACGAAAAACATCACCAACATCGGAAAGGTTTACCTCAGTCCGAATTTCCCGAGCCAATTCGTGGGTTATGAACTGGGCGGCATTGTCGGTCTTTCCGAGGCGTCTGTCCAAAATGTCCGGAACACCGGATATGTTCACGCGAGATGGAACTCCAATACCAACGCGGCACGATATCTCTATCTGGGCGGTGTTGTCGGTAAGATGGCTGGCGACGGAACCCTGTCAGGCTGTGAAAATGTGGGCGGAGGCAATAATGGCGGCGAGGTCTTCCTGGATGTCAAGGCGGGCGATGCCGCGCATTCCGACAACTACATCGGCGGCATTCTCGGTTATACAACCCACAACGTTACCCTTTCTTCCTGCCAGAATTCCGGCTATATTCACGGAGGAAACACGACAAAGATCAATGCCAAACCCTGTTTTGCGGGAGGTATCGTCGCCTACCTGTCAGGAGCATCCAGTATTCTGAACTGTTCGAATACGGGCCGCATTTATAATCAGCAATCAAACAACAATGACGGCACGGCCGGAACGTCCACCTACACGGGCGGCATTGCCGGCTGGGTCGAAGGTACGTCTGCGGCGCCCATTCCCGTCGGCGGCACTTCCGGATGTACGGTCGCAGCTTCTGTCGAAGGCCTTCGGGGATGGGTCGGCGGCGTAGTCGGCACGGCAAAATATGCCGAAATCAGCTCCTGCAACGCTGAACAGGATATTCATTCAGAAAGCCGTCAGGCGGGAGGAATTGTCGGGTATGCCGAAAACTGTACCATCTCGGGCTGTTCGTTCAAAGGTTTGTCCATCCACGGAAACAATATTCAGGGAACCAAGATCGGCGGTATTGTATCGGAATTTCAAAATACCCTGATTGACGGTTGCAGCAGCTACGTTTCGGCCCTTACCTATATTGTAAATTCAGAAACCGTCGGTGTCGCCGGCGGAGCCATTGCCGGCAATTCCGTTTCCGGAAATACCATCCAAAACTGTCACTATCAGCCCGTCATCAATGGCGTGGCCGCCCAGATTGTCGGTGGCGGAACGTTTACGGACGGCGGGGGAAATGCGGCGGATCTCGATTCTTATGAACCGGTTCTGTGGTCCGTCGCGACGGCGGGTGCGAAAAAAGCCGTTTCCATCGCCCTGATTCCTGAAGGGTTTACCGCGGATCAAATGACGGATTATGTCTCTCTTGCGCGGCAGGCGCTGACAACGCTCTTCTCCGTCGAGCCCTACAAGAGTTACAAGGAATATTTTAATGTCTGGATTCTGAAGGTGCCCTCCAACGAATCCGGCGCAAATATTACCGATGGAAACGGGACAATCGTAACGGCGCGCGACTGCTATTTCAAGTCGAAATGGGGAGAAGACAGTTATAGCGACATGTCTTGCGACTCGGATAAGGTTCGCACGTTCATAGAGAATAACTGTCCGGACATAACCGATGGTTCCCACACCGCGAACGACGTTCCCGTGGCGATGATTATCAATGATACCCGTTATGGGGGGAAATGTCACAGCTGGTCAAAAGGGCGTTGTGTCGCGATGTGTCCCTACACCTATTCCGGTGGCAAAATTAACTGGTCTTACAAATCTACGGAAGCGGCCAGCGCTACGGCCTCTGAGGGAGATACGAGGGCTGTGACCAATGCGGAAAAAAATGCGATGGGACACCATAGCGGGACCTGGATGAACACCCTTGTTCACGAGTTTGGTGGTCACGGTTTCGGTCGTCTGGGCGACGAATACTGGAACAACTCCACGGCAGCTTCCGGGGAAATAACCAACCATAGCTGGAGCGTTCCCTTTAAACTGAACCTCTCCGCTAGTTACAGCTCGACGCCGTGGGACGACTTGCTTGCGCGCAGAGATGAACTGATTGCAATGAATCCGCTCTATGAGCGTTTGGAACGCTATCAGGGGGGCGACACCTATATGTTCAACCGTTGGAGAAGTGAACGGATCAGCTGCATGATCGACAACAGGCCCTATTTCTCGCTGTGGCAGCGGATGCTGATCGTGCAGCGCATTATGAAACTGGCGGGAAGCAGCTTCAACGAAAGCGCTTTCTTTGCCAAAGATGTGGCCATCGATCCGTTGCGTGATGGCGAAGGGACAAAGTGCGGTCTTGGCGCGGAAGGTCCGGTGATGCCGATGTGTCCTCCTCCTACTTTGTACGAGGAAGAGTGAGAAAATTCCTTAGTCGAGACTATGAATGGCGAGTCCGGAACGAAGTTTCGGCTCGAACCAGGTGGTCTTCGGAGGCATGATATTGCCCGTGTCCGCGATGCGGATGAGCTGATCCATCGAGACGGGATAGAGCGCGAAAGCTACTTTCATTTCGCCGCTGTCCACGCGGCGGGAAAGTTCACCGAGGCCGCGGATGCCGCCGACGAAGTCGATGCGCTTATCAGTGCGCAAGTCTTTGATTCCCAGAAGCTTATCCAAAACAAGGCGGGAGAGGATGGTCACGTCGAGCACGCCGATTGGATCCTCGTCGTCGTAGCGGCCTTCCCGGGCGGTGAGGCTGTACCATTTGCCTCCGAGATACATCGAGAAGTTGTGCAGGTCGACGGGTTCGTAGGGTTGGGCGGTACGGCCGTAACGGGGCTCGGAGACGAGTTTGACGCGGAAGTCTTCGTCCAGGGCTTTCAGGAAGGTTTTCTCGTCCATTCCGTTCAGGTCTTTCACGACGCGGTTGTAGTCGAGGATGGCGAGGTGGCTCTGCGGGAAGCAGACGGCCATGAACCAGTTGTATTCTTCTTCTCCCGTGTGTTTGGGGTTTTTGCTCTTTTTTTCGGCGCCGACCCGGGCGGCCGCCGCCGTACGGTGATGTCCGTCCGCGACGTAGAAGGCGTCCACCTGGGTGTTGAACAGTCGGGTGATGCGCTCGATCAGCTTTTCGTCGTCAATGACCCAGAAACTGTGGGTAAACTTGTTTTCGTCCGTAAAGCGGTATTCGGGATCCGCCTTTACCGTGTCGGAGAGAATCTTGCCGAGTTGTTCGTTGTCCTTGAAGGCGAAAAAGACGGGTTCGATGTTGGCGTTCTGGATGCGGACGTGGACCATACGGTCGTCTTCCTTGTCCTTGCGTGTCAGTTCGTGTTTCTTGATGATACCGCTGGTGTAATCGTCCGTATGGGCGCAGAGGACGAATCCGTACTGCGTGCGCATCCCCATCGTCTGGGCATAGACATAATATTTGGGCTTGTCGTCCTGTACGAGCCAGCCACGGGATTTCCAAAGCTTGAAATTCTCCACCGCCTTGTCGTAGGAAACCTGGGCGTGCTCGTCCGCAATGGGCTCGAAGTCGATTTCGGGGCGCGTGATGTGCAGCAGGCTCTTCTCGCCCGCCATCGCTTTCGCTTCCCGGGAATTCATCACATCGTAAGGGGCGGCCGCCACTTCCGTCACCAGTTCTTTGGGCGGACGGATGGCCGCAAACGGTTTGACTCGTACCATATGGCCTATTTCCAAAAAAATCGGCCGAAGTTAGCGATTTTCCCCCGATTTTACAAGGGGAACAAGGGGAAGAACTAGCGGAATTTTACGCTGGAAAGAAGGATTTCCTCCATTTTTTTGTAGCCTTCGATATTGGGGTGGACGGGGTCGCCGGCCCATTCGGGATTGAGGGCGCCGTCGGACGAGACCATTTCGCTGTAGTAATCGACAAAGGGAATCCGGTTCTTCCGGGCATAGGCGGCCAGCATTTCGTTCAGTTCCAGGATTTTGGGGGTGGGGTTGCCCAGGTCCATGCGCCAGTTGGTCTGATTGGCGGGCAGAACGGTGCAGAGTACGGGTTTGATTTTATGCAATTTCGCCAGTTCGACCATTGAGACGATGTTGTCGAAAATGGCCGGCAGTTCAATCAGGCCGTTGTTGCGCGCAATATCGTTGATGCCGGCCAGGATGACCACATATTTGGGTTTGAGTGCGATGACATCGGCGCGAAAACGCACCAGCATCTGGCTGGTGGTCTGGCCGCTGATACCGCGTCCGGCAAAGTTATGTTCCTCAAACCAGGCGCTGTCCCATTTGCCCCAGTTGTCTGTGATGGAATCGCCCATCAGGACGGCTGTCGGCCGTTTTGTCAAAGCGGCGTTGCTCTCGGCGTAGCGGTAAAACTTCGCCCAGTCCTTATCAGCCGATTGTGCCTGGGCAGAGAAAGAAAACGCGGAACCCAGCACCAGCGCCAGGGTGAGGAAAACAATCTTTTTCATGTCGATGAGGTTACTAGTTCGTAAAGGTAGGAAAATTGGCCCTTATCGCCAAATCTGTTTCCGCAGGAAACCCAGAGAGGCGGAGAGGGCGAGCAGCAGCCACAGCAGGATGGAACTGGCGCGCGAGAGGGCTTCTCCGACAGCGTAGTCCAGAGGTTCGTAGCGCATGATGATTTCTCCTTCGCCGGCGGGAAGGACGGCCGCACGAAGAATCCAGTCGGCGCGCAGCAACTCCAGTGAAACCTCCGTCTTCTGAGACCGGATCCGGGCTTTCCAGCCTGCGGGATGGAAAATTTCACTGAAAACGGCCAGCGAAGGATTTTCGCAGCGGAAGGCGTAGTGCAGTTCGTTGGGGGCGTAGGAGGTCAGGGTGACGTGCGAAGCATCGGAGGGGGTTGTGACCGTGCGGTTACCGAGCCCGTCGGTGGATTGCAGGACGGCTTCCGGCACGGACTCGATAAAATCTTTCCCCACGACGGCTTCGTGGCGCAGGTCCGACTGTCCCAGCAGGGCGAGTTCTTCATCGGGGGTGGCGGCTTCCCTGACGGAAGAGACCAGCCAGGCATTGCCGAACGCGTGCTCGTTGACCGCCGGGCGCAGGTCGCCCTGGACGATGATGTAGCGGCCGTTCAGCATCGAAACAATGGGCATTTCCGGCATTTTTTCCTCGAATTCGGAGAGGGTGGCCACATCCGAAAGGACGCTTCCGGCCCGCGAAATTTCTTTCGTGATATAGCGCTCGATCAGGTCTTGGTAGCGCTGGAGCTTGACCGGGCTGTAGCCGCCGATACATTTGTGGTGGTAACTCTGGAAGGCGTCGTTGAAGGTGTTGACGCTCAAATCCAGCACGCGGAAGGAGGGGTCGGTGTCGCGGTGGATGATTTTGTCCGCTTCCCGTTCGGAGAACTGTCCCTTGTAGCTCTTTTTGGTTACGAAATCGTCTTCGGATAGGTAGCGTTTCCCGGCGCTGAACAGGTCAACGAGAATCAGCACGCAGAAGGCTCCGATGAGGAGGGCTGTGCGTTTGCCGGAGGTGCTTGCCTTCCGGGCGTCGTTTCCAGCCGGCGTTTTCCCGGCCGTTCCCCAAAGCAGCAATACGAAAGCGATGCCGATGAAAAGCAGGGAGCGGAAGGCGTCTTTGGTGAGCAGGGCCTTGCGATCGGCAATCAAGGCGTCCAGCAGGCCGTCCGGCTGTCCGGCTTCCGCGTCGCAGAGGAACGAGCCGGCAAAGTTCGGGACAAGCCAGCAGAGCAGGCAGAAGCCTCCCGTCAGGCCGAACGCCGCCCAGGCTTTCCCCGTAAGCGTTTTCCGACTATAATCCCCTTTGAGAATCTTGTCCAGCACGAGAAAGCCCAGCAGCGGCACCGTAATTTGCAGGGCGCTCAGAGCCATCGAGACCGTGCGGAACTTCGAATACATCGGGGCGTAGTTGAACATAAAGCGGGTAAAGGCCATAAAATGGTTGCCCCAGGCAAGGAAAACGGCCATCAGGGTAGCGGCCAGCAGCCACCATTTTTCCTTTCCCTTGAAAAGCAACAGGCCCAGCACGAAGAGGAAACAGCAGACGGCGCCCAGATACATCGGTCCGGCCGTGAAGGGCTGCGGGCCCCAGTATTCCTGAAAATAGGCGGCGTATTCGGGATGTCCGGCCTTGCGGAGAAGCCGGTAAGTCTCGCTGCCGGGGGCCATGCCGCGGGAGATGCCGCCCCGGAAGTTGGGCACCATCAGGTTCGGCGTTTCCTCAATGCCGTAGGACCACTGCGTAGCGTATTCCAGGTCGAGGCCGGTCTTGTTGTGGGTATCGGAATCGGAAGAGAGTTCCGAGCCGCCGCGCATGGTGTACTGCGTATAGTTGTAGGTAGGAAGGAGTTTGTTGGCGTTCGTACCGATGCCCACGAGCCCCAGGACCAGCAGCAGGGCGGAAGCGACGAAGAAATTGCGAAGGCCGGGTTTGTCCTTACGCACGAGCAGGCTGACCAGCAGAGCCAGGGCATAAAAGAGAATGATGATAGCCAGGTAGTAGGAAATCTGGACATGGTTTGCCTTGATCTGGAAGCTCAAGGCGAAAGCGAAGAGCACGCTGCCGGCGATCAGCGGGGCCCAGATCTCACGCAGGGCGGGAATGGCGGTCGCACCGAGGCCGTCCGTTGAGGCCGAAGGCCGGCTGTCGCGGCGATATTCCCCCAGCGCGCTTTTATAGGTATAAACCAGCGCGGCGAGCACCCAGGGCGCATAGGCGATGGCCTGCATCTTGGCGTTGTGTCCCACTTGGATGATCTGGAAGTTGTAGGAACAGAACGCGATGGCAATGGCTCCGGCGACGGACAGATATTTGTTGACGCCGAAAGAGAGCATCAGCAGAAATCCGCCGAGCAGCGCCAGAAACAGAAAAGAGGCCGGCCTTCCCAGTCCCTGCAGTGCCTGATACTGCCATTTGGTGTAATCTCCTTCGAAATCGTCGATGACACCTACCGTAGGCATGCCGCCGAACATCGAGCCGGTCCACTGCGTCTTGTCGTCCGGATGCGTTTTGTTCCACTCATACACCTCGTGCGACATTCCCTGCCATTGCGAAATATCCGATTGGTTGAGTACTTTTCCTTCCATTTGCGGAGAGACAAAGGCGAAGGAAAGGGCCAGAAAGAAAAGAACAATGCCGACGTAAACGGCGAAAGAGCGGAGACGCGGCTTATTGGGCGAAAGAATATTCATGTCAGTCTTTTAATGGAAACAAAATTAGCAAAATTCCCGGAAAATTCTCGGAAATTTCCCACATTGCGAAAATTATCATAACGAAAAAAATTAACAACGGGATTTTCCGTATCTTTGCAAATAAACACAAAAGAGATGAAACGAGTTCTCCTAGCGCTTACGGCGGCGCTCCTTCTCGCCTGCCAGATGAGTCCGGAAAAAATGAAGACCGAGTCGGTGAAGTTCGCCGACACAACAAAATTTGCAAGCCTTACGATTGGTGTGGAATTTCCTTTGCCGCAAACGGAGGCGATGCGCTCCATTCGTGCCGTCCTTGTTTCCGTGATGGATGAGAGCCTGAGCGGAATCGGCCGCTTTGAAGGCGGGCGGGCCTTTCCGGCCTATCGTGGAAATCTTGACGATACGCCGGCGATGATGGCTTATTACGAATCTCAGGCGCTCCGGCAATTGGATCGGGCCAGTGGGGTGGATGCCGCCGAGCGCCTCTCCGATGGCGTGTCGTATATGCCCTCCTGGGAGTTTGACTGCAAGATTGTCAAGGGCTGGGAAAACGAGCGTTGCGTCGTGTTTGAGGCCAACAATTACAGTTATGCGGGCGGAGCGCACGGCGGGGTGTACGGCGCCGGCTCGCTCGTATTTGACAAACGGGACGGTCATCGAATCGTGAACCTGCTTCTTCCTGCCTGTACCGAGAAAATGCAGCCGCTACTCAAAAAGGGCCTGATTCAATACTTTTCCGATAATGGGGAAAAGGTTTCTGCGGAAGAGCTCCGGGATTGGCTGTTTCTGGAACCGGGACAACCGATTCCCCTTCCCGCCTGGACCCCGGCACCCGCTGAAGACGGGCTCGTCTTTACCTACCAGCAATACGAAATTGCCGCCTACGCCTGTGGAATGCCCTCTTTTATCGTTCCCTACAAGGATATCGCCCCGTTCCTGACGGAAGAGGCGAAAGAGATTGTTCTGTAAGCAGTATCATTGCGGTCGAGGTTGCTACTACAAACCTTTTCTATGGTGACCATATGATTGGTGGCCCGTCGTTTTATATAACCAACGTTTAAGGTCGCATTTTGCGACCTTAGAAGGGTTTGCTTTTTCCCTGATGGAAGAGACGAGCGCCGCAGAGATTCTTTCTCGGTTGTAAATATCTGTTTTGGGCTTGGCTATTCCGTCAGCAGTCAAACCATGGCGGCGGAACGACGGGAAATCTCGTATGTCCTCAAGGCCAGCGAGCACAAAATAGAGGTCGACTCTTTTTGTCGACCTCTAACCATGTTTTAAATTACTGTCTTTTAAAAGTTTTTCCACTAATATACGCCTGTGTAGGCGAGATATCTACACTACCTCCACCTAAGGCGTTTCCGAACATCGACAAACCACCAGCAATAGCATCCAGAGCATCAAATTTCATCTGTTTACCACTAATAGAGCCCGACACAGCCTTTCCTTCACACGTAATGGTTATTCTGCCTCCATTAATTGAAAATGTAGCATTATATGCTTCATTGGCATTACGAATAGTTAAGGCAAAGGATGATGTGAAAGTTAATGTTGTTGATCCGGAAACCCATGTTGATCCGATAAGTTGTTCTGGTTTCACGCATGACGAGAAAGCATAAATCAAAAGGAGGGCACTAAAACATAGACAAATAATCTTTTTCATAATCAAGAGAAGTATAAATGTTAATAACTCTTATGGCCCAATTAAATAGAACTATCATTACTAATAGATAGCAAGAAACAGGCATAAAAAGCGTGGGCCAATTCTCTCGTAGAACTGAAGGCTCTCGACAGCCCGGATACTAACAATAAGAACTAGCTCACGCAGTTGCATGAGCGTTCTTCTATTCTTCAAGTATCCGTCAAATTGTCGAGATTCTCAGTTACTTCAAATAAAAGAAAACGCTTTATATGTGCCTTATATCAAGGTACTATGTCATAGGCAAATCATTTTTATTGAAACATCATCATTATTTGTGGTGGCTATTTCCAACCGCAGATATAGTGATTTTTAGGAATCAGCCCCATGTTTTTTCATTTTTTGACTTTTTTTCTTTTTTGCGGCCGTATCTTTGTCGCGCCGGTTGCTGCCACAACCAGTTTTCAGGTAGTCAGATTGTTGGCTGACCTTTGTTTCATATATAGCCAAACCTTATGGATAATAAAAGTGAAAAGCCGCAAGGCGGCAATCCGTTGACATTGGATTCTGTTGGGAATCGAATTTTTACCATTCGAGGAACTCAAGTCATGATAGATGTGGACTTGGCGATTCTTTATGGTGTAGAAAACCGCGTTTTGAGACAAGCAGTCAGGAGAAATATTGATAGTTTTCCCGACGATTTCTTGTTGAGGTTATCTCTTGACGAATCTAATAGCCTGATACACAATGGGGTATCACAACTTGTGATACCCTCTGGATACAACACTGGCGGAGCGGGAATCTTTGCATTTACAGAGCAAGGTGTAGCGATGCTTGCAACGGTGTTGAAAAGTAAAAATGCAAAGGAAGTAAGCATTGCGATTATGCGCGCCTTTGTTGCAATGCGGCGTTTTCTGGCCTCTAACGCCCAGGTCTTTCAACGGCTGGATAGCATAGAATATCGGCTTTTGGAGTCAGACCGAAAGTTTGAGGACCTGTATTCCAAATTGGAGGAAAAATCGCTTGCGCCAAAACAAGGAATCTTCTACGACGGACAAATCTATGATTCTTATACATTCGCCACCGACTTAATTCAATCGGCTAAACAGCGAATCATTTTAATAGATAACTATGTGGATAATTCCGTTCTGACAATGCTGGATAAGCGTGCGGAGAATGTGACGGCGGAGATATATACATTGTCCGTCTCCCACAAGTTTCGTTTGGACATTGAGAAACACGACCAACAGTATTCTCCCATACCCGTGAAAGTTTTTACCAAGGCGCACGACCGATTCTTAATCATTGATGAAAAAGTTTACCATTTTGGGGCTTCCCTGAAGGATTTGGGGAAGAAATGGTTTGCTTTTTCCCTGATGGAAGAGACGAGTGCTGCTGAGATTCTTTCTCGGCTATAAAAAGTCTGTTTACGATTCGGCAACCTCGTCCAGCAGGCGGGCCATGGCGGCGGCGGTGGAGCGGCGGGAATAACGGGAGATGTCGCCGAAGGGCCAGGAAAAGGAGCGGGGGGCATCTTGCGCGGCGTTTGCACCGGCGCCCAGGGCGTTTTTCCAAAGCGAGAAGACCTTGTCGATAAAGGCGGCGATGCCTTCCTTGTCATCCCAGTCGCAGACGACGCCGGCGTTCATGCTTTCCGGACAGCCGGTAAGCGCCGGATCGCCGAGGATGCGGGCCATCGCGCCGTCCGGATCTTCAAAGCCGAGAATCGGCCGCCGTGCGCCCAGGTATTCAAACATTTTCCCGGCGAGAATGGCCTTGCTTTCCGGTTCCTTGCGAAGCGGCAGGAGAAGGATGTCGGCGGTCATCTGTTCGCGTACCGCCACATCGTGCGCCTGATATCCCAGGTCGGTCAACTTGTCGGAGAGTCCCGCGGCTGCGATGCTTTCCAGCACTTCGCTGTCCGTTTTCCCGAGCAGGCGAAGGCGCAAAGCTGCGGCAAATTCCGCGTCGGCGGCACATTTTTCTTTCAATACCTCCCAGAGCATCGTCGGATTGCCTTCGCGGGCGAAAAGACCGGTATGAGTGAGGGTGAAGGTCGGCGCTTCAAGGGAATCTTCGGCCTTTGCGGCGCTCTTCACGGTCTTGAAATCATCCTCGTCGAAGCCGTTGGTGATCAGCTCCACGGGGGTGGAAGTCATGGATTGGAACTCTTCCTGCACCATCGGGGAGACGGCTACGACAGCGGATGCATCGTCGAGCACCTTCTTTTCCAAGCGTTCGTGGCGGCGCTGCGAGCAAGGGGTCAGCAGCAGATGTTTGAAGTAAAAAACACGAGTCCAGGGATCGCGGAAATCAGCCACCCAGGGAAGACCGGTCGCCTTGGCGACACCCCGTGCAATCAGGTGCATCGAATGGGGCGGTCCCGTGCTGACAATCGCATCAACGGGGTGCTCCCGCAAATAGGCTTTCAGAAAGCGTATGCTGGGACGAATCCACAGGCACTTGGGATCCGGAATAAAGAGGTTACCCCGAAGCCAGAGGGCAATGCGGGTGCCCAGGCTCTTGTGGCCCGCATCCGCGATATTCACCTTTCCACCGCCTTTTTTCCCGCGGCCGAACAACTTCGCATACAGGCCATAGGGCTCGAAAATCTTCCGGCGGATGACCGTAACGCCCTCCACGTCTTTTTGCAGGCTTTCATCCCGGGAGGGCATCTCGGGGTTGGACGGGGTGTAAACCACCGTCTCCCAACCCTCCGCCGGAAGGTATTTGGCGAATTTCACCCAGCGCTGTACCCCGCTTCCGCCGGAAGGGGGCCAGTAGTACGATAGGACCAATACGCGTTTCGTCCGCATGCCCGCCGGGTGTGAAAAAACGCCTTAGAGTTTCCTCGCGCCGTCGGAAATCACGACGTCGTAGACCTTGGGGGCGTGGCCGAACTTGGCGGAGAACTGCTCCGTGGCGGTCTTGACGAAGGCGTCGTAGAGTTCGTCCTTGACGAGGTTGATGGTGCAGCCGCCGAAGCCGCCACCCATGACGCGGGAGCCGGTGACGTCCATCTTGCGGGCGAGTTTGTTGAGGAAGTCGAGTTCTTCGCAGGAGACTTCGTAGAGTTTGCTCAGGCCGAAATGGGTCTGGTACATCATCTCGCCGACGGTCTCGTAGTCGCCACGCTCGAGGGCGTCGCACACGTCGAGCACGCGCTGCACTTCACCGATGACATACTCCGCGCGCAGGAAGTCCTCCTCGGGAATCTCGCTGCGGACCTCATCGAGCCAGACGCGCTTGGCGTCGCTTAGGAATTCCACCTCGGGATGGTTCTTGCGAATGGCAGCGGCGGCGTTCTCGCAGGAGGCGCGGCGCTTGTTGTAGGCGGAAGAGGCCAGTTCGTGCTTCACGCAGGAGTCGATAAGCACCAGTTTGTAGCCTTTGGGCTCGAAGGGGAAGTATTTGTATTCAAGGGTTTTGCAGTTGAGGCGGATGAGCGCGCCCTTCTTGCCGAAGCAGGAAGCGAACTGGTCCATGATGCCGCACTTCACCCCGCAGTAGTTGTGTTCGGTGGACTGGCCGATTTTGGCCAGCTCGAAGCGGTCGATTTTCTCACCGTTGAAAAGATAGTTCACCGCATAGGCGAAGGTGCTCTCCAGGGCGGCGGAGGATGAAAGGCCGGCGCCGAGGGGCACGTCACCCGCGAAGGCGGTGTCAAAGCCCTCTACCTTGAAGCCGCGTTTGATGGTCTCCCGGCAGACGCCGAAAATATAGCGGGCCCAACTCTGGGAAGGAGCATCCGCCTCTTCCAGACCGAATTCCACATATTCGTTGATGTCCAGCGAGAACGCGCGCACCTTGCCGAGGCCGTTGGGCTTGATTTCCGCAATGATGCCCTTGTCGATAGCGCCGGGGAAGACATAGCCCCCGTTGTAGTCGGTGTGTTCGCCGATGAGGTTGATGCGTCCGGCGGAGGCGAAGAAGTCGCCCTCACAGCCAAACAGCTCCTGGAATTTTTTTGCAATTTTGGTTTTCATATGCTTAGTGTTTAATGTGTTATTTCTCAGAGAGTCCGACTTCCGCCTTCATTTCCCGCAGGAGGTCGAAGGCTTCAAGGGGGGTGATACGGTTGAGGTCGGTGGCGGCCAGTTTCTCCCGCAGGGCGCCGAGGGTAGGGTCGTCGAGCTGGAAGAAGGAAAGCTGGAGGGCGCCGTCGCTCTCCACGCGGCCTGCGGCGGTATGGTAGGGCTTGGTCATCTTTTCCTTCGGCCGTCCGGCGTCGGATTGTTCGAGGGACTTCAGCGTTTTCTGGGCGGAAGCGATGACTTCGCGCGGCATGCCGGCCATCCGGGCAACATGGATACCGAAACTCTTTTCCACGCCGCCGGGAGCGATTTTGCGCAGGAAAATCACTTTGTCGGACGCTTCCTTGACCGTCACGTGGAAGTTCTTGACACGGGGGTATACGCCCTCCATGTCGTTGAGTTCGTGGTAGTGGGTGGCGAAAAGCGTTTTGGCGCCCTTGCCGTATTCGTGAATGTATTCCACAATGCCCCGGGCAATGCTCATGCCGTCGAAGGTGGCCGTTCCGCGGCCGATTTCGTCGAGCAGCACGAGGGAGCGCTCCGAGAGGTTGTGGAGAATCATCGAGGTCTCAAGCATCTCCACCATGAAGGTGGATTCGCCGCGGGAAATGTTGTCGCTTGCGCCCACGCGGGTGAAAATTTTGTCGCACCAGCCGATGCGGGCGGATTTGGCAGGCACGAAACAGCCGATCTGTGCCATCAGCACGATGAGGGCGGTCTGACGCAGGAGGGCGGATTTACCGGCCATGTTCGGACCGGTCAGCAGGATAATCTGCTGGCTCTTGCTGTCGAGAAAGACATCGTTGGGAATATAGGCCTCTCCTGGTTCCATCAAACTCTCGATGACGGGATGGCGTCCCTCCTTGATATCGATGACGCGGCTGGAGTCCACCGTGGGACGGCAATAGTCGTTGTGGATGGCCAGGAAGGCGAAAGAGGAGAGAAGGTCCAGCCGGGCGAGGATGCGGCAGTCGGCCTGGATGGCGGCGATCTGTGTCTGAATCCGGGCGATCAGTTCGTTGTAAATGCCGGCTTCCAGCACATAAATGCGCTCTTCGGCCCCAAGAATCTGCTCTTCGTAGTGTTTGAGTTCATCGGTAATATAGCGTTCGGAACCCACGAGCGTCTGCTTGCGCACCCACTCCTGAGGCACCTTGTCCTTGTGGCCGTTGCGCACTTCAAGGTAGTAACCGAAGACGTTGTTGTAGCCGACTTTCAGGGAGGGGATGCCCGTCCGCTCGATTTCACGCTGCTGAATGTCGAGCAGCACCTGTTTTCCTTCGCGGGAGAGGCGGCGCAGGGAATCCAGTTCCTCATTCACGCCCGGCGCAATGATATCGCCTTTGCCCAGCATGGCAGCGGGCTCCTCGCAGAGGACGCTCAGAATATGACGGGCCAGCGCCTCGCAGTCGTTGACCTGGGAGAGCAGTTCTTCCAGCGCCTCGCAACCGGAATCCTTGCACAAATCCAGAATGGGACGGATACTGCCCAGTCCCCGTCCCAATTGGCGGGTGGCGCGGGGAGCGATTTTTCCGGCGGCCGCACGGGCGACCAGGCGTTCGATGTCTCCCAGGTCGGCGAGTTTTTCGCGCAGGGCCGAGAGAATATCGGGATTGAGACGGAAAAAATCGACGGTGTCGTAGCGGCGATCGAGTTCCGCGGTATCCAAAATGGGCAGGGACAGCCATTTGCGCAGTTCGCGGGTGCCCATCGGGCTTGCTGCCCGGTCCAGCACATCCACCAGCGCGACACCTTCCCTTCCGGCGGAGGAATGGAACACTTCGAGGTTGCGCAGGGTGAAAAGATCCATCCAGACGTACTGTCCCTCGTCAATGCGGCTGATGCTGCAGATATTCTTCATGCCGGCGGGCTGCGTCTGCTCCAGATAAATGAGCAGGGCTCCGGCGGCCGTGATGCCAAGCGGCGCGCGGTCAACGGCATAGCCCTTGAGGCTCTGCGCCTGCAACTGGCTTTTGAGTTTCTCGACGGCGTTGTCGTAGATGAACGCCCACTCTTCGAGCGTGGAAATGTAGTAGGAACCCGGAAGGAGGTCGCGCAGCGATTTCTCGTATTCGCGCGGCAGGAGCAACTCCTTCGGGGCAAAACGGCCCAGCAGGGTGCTGAGGTAGTCGAGCGAGCCTTCGGAGACCTGGAAACTGCCGGTGGAAATATCCAGGAAGGCGATGCCGTAGCGATCCTTCGGCCCCACGCAGATGGAGGCGATGTAGTTGTTCTCGTTCTGCCTGAGCAGTTGCTCGTTGAGGGCGACACCCGGAGTGACCAGTTCGGTCACGCCCCGTTTGACGATGTTCTTCGCGAGTTTCGGGTCTTCCAACTGGTCGCAGACCGCCACTTTGTATCCGGCCAGCACCAGTTTCGGGAGGTAGGTCTCAATGGAATGGTAGGGGAACCCCGCCATGGCCGTCTCTACCACGTTGGACCGGCGCGTAAGAACGATGCCCAGGATTTTGCTGGCGGTGACGGCGTCTTCCCCGTAGGTCTCGTAGAAGTCCCCGCAACGAAAAAGCAGCAGCGCCTCAGGGTGTTGCGCCTTCACGCTGTAGAACTGTTTCATCATGGGGGTCAGGTTCTCACCGCTCGCCATATTCCTTCTTTGTACTATCTCACAAATATAGTCATTTTTCCCCAAAACAAAAAGGGTTGACCGCGAAGGTCAACCCTTTATCGCAAATCGCGGGTGCGATTATTTAAACTGGGCGAATTCGATGTCCTTTTCGGCGCGGGCGGCGAGTTTCTCGTCCTTCTTGGCGGCCTCGAGGTTGGACTTCACATCGTCAGCTTTGCCCTGGCGGGCGGCGACGATGGCTTTCAGATAGGCGCAGCCGGCGCAGTCGCACTCATCCATGGCGGAGGTGGCGGCGGCGTAGTCCTTGTTCAGGATGGCGGCCAGGGCGGCGTTGAAGCCTTTCTCACCGGAGAGCTTGGAGGCAGCGGCGGCGTAGTCACCCTTGAGGATGTCCACGACAGCGGCGTTCTTCTTGGCGGTATCGTTACCGGCGGCTTCGAAAGCCTGGGCGGCGGCGTCGAGATCGTTCGCGTTCAGAGCAATCACACCGTAGAAGTTGTTGACATCAGCATCTTTCTCGCATTTGTCGAGTTCGGCCTTGGCGGCGTCGACGTTACCGCTCTTGAAGTAAGCGACGGCGAGGTTGTACTGGGCACGGGCGCTGGAGAATTTCTCAATGGCTTTCTGATAGATGGCCACCTTGTCGGCGTCGTTCTCCTTGAGGGAGGCGGCACGCAGGAGAGCCTCTTCGTCAAGCACGTCGATGTTCTCTTCCACGAGGGCGGCAAGTTCTTCGGGGGTGAAGTTCTTGTTCTCGATGTTCGCGATGAAGCGGGCACGGCGCAGTTCGGGGAGAACGTTCTTGGCGAGGTCTTTATAGACGGCGGACATGTTCTTGATTTCCTGCTCGCGGACAGCGGGATCGCTGTACATGGAGAGAACGCGGAGGATCAGGTCTTTGTCCTCGATGTTGGACTCGGAAACGAGGGCCTGGAAGCCTTCCCAGTCCTGACCGACGCTCTTGACTTCACCTTCGGCGACGTCTTTGTCCTTCACGACTTTGCCGAAAGCCTTGTCGGCGCTGCCGGAACGTTTGTCGGAGAGTTTGCTGTTGAGTTCTTCACCACCGTCGGGGGAAGCGTAAGCGACGACGTCAACATTGTTGATGGTCTTGCGGTCGTTGTTCTTGGCTTCTTTCAGGGCGGCGCGGAAATCCTTCACGCTCTTGCCGTTAAGCTGGCTGCTACGGACATCGGCGGAACCGATGGTGTAGAGGATCTGGGCCTCGGGATTTTCGATGATGACTTCCTGATAGTTGTCGGCCTTGTAGTCCACGATACCCTTCTTGCAGACGAGCTGATAGGTGGTGTTGCAACCGTCAGCAGCCTTCTTGGAAGGGAGGTCGGTGGAGTCCTTGCCCTTCATCACGATACCGCGGAGCTCGAGGTAGCACTTCTCCATACCCTCCTGGAAGGGGAAGGAAAGCTTCTCGGTCACGACACCGCCGGCGGAAGGAATCACCTTGAAGTTGTCTTTGATTTTCTCACCCTGGTAGGTCATCTCGTCGAGTTTGTATTCACCACCCTCATAGACGACGACGGGGGTCACTTTGAGATAGACGTCGGCCAGCATGTAGTCGGCGGGATAGGTCACGGAGACTTCGACATCCACGTTGCCGGCCACCACTTCCAGCGTTTCAGGCTGGCAAGCGACCAATACGTTCTCAGCCTGTTCTGCCATCTTCTTGGGATTGCTGCAGGCAACCATAGCGATGCCCAGAACGGCAGCGGTCAGAAATTTGATACCTTTCATTATTGAAAAAATTTAAATGGTTAATATCCAAATATGGTTTACAAAGGTAAGCAATATTTTGAAAAAACCATATCTATAAGGTAGATTTTTAGCAATTTATTCGTCGGAAAGCCGATATTCGAGGCGCATAACGAGGGGAACGACGTCTTTTCGGAGTCCTTCCAACTCAAATCCGCCAAATTCCTGCGTGAGGGTAATGCGGTCTTCAAACATCCGGAAAAGCCGTTGAAGGAAGCCTTTGCGGCGGAAGGTAGCGCCTTCTTCGCTTTCGGATTCCAACACATATCCCCGTTCTTCGAAAACGGCGAGAATTTCGCCGCGGCGCTCCGCGTAGGAGCCATTTACGATGGCCTTGCGGCGCTGAAAACCGAAGGCGGGATAAGCCGCGGAGATGGCCGCCAGCGCCAGGGCAATCTTGAAGAGGGAGCGCGTCCCCTCCTGAAACATCGTATCGACGTTCCATTCAATCAGTCCGGCGGCCGCCATGACGGCGAGCACCAGGGTCAGGAACGCGGCGCAATAGACGAAATACTTGAGCGTACGGATAAAATACTTCATGGTGGATTATTCCATCAGTTTTTTGTACTTGAAGCGTTTGGGCTCGGCATCCGCGCCCAGTCGCATCTTGCGGTTCTCTTCGTATTCGGAGTAGGTCCCTTCGAAGAAATAGACCTGAGAGTCGCCCTCGAAGGCGAGGATATGGGTGCAGATACGGTCGAGGAACCAGCGGTCGTGGGAAATGACCACGGCGCATCCCGCGAAACGTTCCAAGCCCTCTTCCAGCGCGCGGATGGTGTTGACATCTACGTCGTTGGTCGGTTCGTCGAGCAGCAGGACGTTCCCCTCATCCTTGAGGGTAAGGGCCAGGTGGAGGCGGTTGCGCTCACCGCCGGAGAGAATGCCGCAGGTCTTTTCCTGGTCGGCTCCGGAGAAATTGAAGCGGGAGACATAGGCCCGGGCGTTGATTTCCCGGTTGCCCAGCCGGACGAATTCCGAATTGTCGGCAATCGTCTGATACACCGTCTTGTCGGGGTCGATGCTGCGGTGCTGCTGGTCCACGTAGGCCAGTTTTACCGTCTCGCCGATCTCGATGGTGCCCTTGTCCGGTTTCTCCAGACCCATAATCACGCGGAAAAGCGTGGTCTTGCCCGCTCCGTTGGGACCGATGACGCCCACGATGCCGGCGGGGGGAAGGACGAAGGAAAGGTTCTCGTAGAGGAGTTTGTCCCCGTAACTCTTTGAAACCCCTTGGAATGAAATTACTTTGTTACCCAGGCGGGGACCGTTGGGAATGTAGATTTCGAGGCTCTGTTCTTTCTGCAGCGCATCCTCGTTGGCGAGCTTTTCATAGGCGCCCAGACGGGCCTTGCTCTTGGCCTGACGCGCTTTCGGCGCCATGCGTACCCATTCGAGTTCGCGTTCGAGGGTCTTGCGGCGTTTGCTTTCCTGCTTTTCTTCCTTCGCGAGGCGTTTGGCCTTCTGGTCGAGCCAGGAGGAGTAGTTGCCCTTCCAGGGAATTCCTTCGCCGCGGTCCAGTTCCAGAATCCAGCCGGCGACGTTGTCCAGGAAGTAGCGGTCGTGGGTGACGGCGATGACCGTGCCTTTGTACTGCTGCAGATGGGCTTCCAGCCACTGGATACTTTCGGTGTCGAGGTGGTTGGTCGGCTCGTCGAGCAGGAGCACGTCGGGCTGGCGGAGCAGCAGGCGGCAGAGGGCCACGCGACGGCGTTCACCGCCGCTGAGGGTGGAGACGAGCGCGTCGGAAGGCGGACACTGGAGGGCGTCCATGGCCCGCTCGAGTTTGGCGTCGATTTCCCAACCGTCGCAGTGCTCGATCTTTTCGGTCAGTTCGCCCTGGCGGATGATGAGCGCGTTCATCTCGTCGTCGGAGAGCGGCTCGCAGAATTTCAGGTTCACCTGCTCATATTCCTTGAGCAGGTCCACGACCTCCTGAACCCCTTCCTGCACGACTTCGAGCACCGTCTTGTCCGGATCCATCTGCGGCTCCTGTTCCAGGTAGCCCACGCTGTAGCCCGGAGCCCAGACGACTTCGCCTTTGTAGGACTTTTCCACGCCCGCGATGATTTTCATCAAGGTGGACTTGCCGGAGCCGTTGAGGCCGATGATGCCGATTTTGGCGCCATAGAAGAAAGACAGGTAGATGTCTTTGAGGATGACTTTGTTGTTATGGGGGAGCACCTTGCCCACCCCGTTCATCGAGAAAATGATTTTTTCGTCTGCCATATGCGTTTTCAGTGTGCACAAAGGTAGTAAATATTCCCCAAAATCAAAGCAGGCGCTTGCGCCGGTTGGAGCGCTGGTCATTGCACCAGTCCTTCGGATTCTCGCCGGTTTCGAGTTGAAAGGCGGCGGAGAAGGTGGCCTTGGTCTTGAAGCCGGCCATGAAACAAAGTTGGGTCACCCTCAGGTTCTTGTTTTCTGCGAAAATCTGTTTGGCGTATTGGATCCGGTAGCGGTTGACGAAGCGTTTGAAATTCAAGGAGGAGTGGTTCTTGATGGCCCGCTGGAGATAGACTTTGTTGGTAAAGATTTCCTCGGCCACCATCCGTTCGTTCAGGTCGGGATCCAGGAAGGGGCGCTCCCGGTCGAACCAGGCGCAAAGGCGTTCATAGATGCCTTTGGAGCCGGCGTCGGCGGAAAGGCCGGTCAGGATGTCGGCCCCGAAATTTTTCAGCAGGGCATCCCGCACGCGCCGGAAGAGCGACTCCTTGAAAAGCAGGTTTTTCCCGGCTGTGCAGGCGCAGGCGAGCAACAGGAAATACGCCAGGGAAGGAAGCGGCAGCAGCGAAAGCGGCATCCCGACAAAACTGATGCGGCAAACCACGGAAAGCGACCAGAGCAGCACCGCGGCGGATTTGAGCAACTGCCCTTCCGTCACCGCCGCGACGGAGGCGACGTTCAGTTCATCCGTGTATTTTCTGATGCCCCGGCGCAGCAGGAGCAAGTCGCGTCCCCAGGAAAGAGGGATGAAGATGCAGGCGGGTATGACGTCGGTATCCGGCCAGTGCTGAAGTGCCAGAACCAGTAAGCCGAAAGGGAGCAGCATGGAAAAGGTTAACACCAGATAAGAGTCCCGAAGAGAGGAGGTTTTCATCCTGAGGGCCAGGCAGGAGAGCAGCAGGGCGAGTTGGGCCACTTCGGAGGCGGAGAGACGGAGCATGCCGGCCAGGGTGAGGCTGGTGATGGCGGAAATCAGAAAGAGCAGCTTGATTAGCTGAAAGCGCAGGGAAAAACGCGACAGTTTCCGGCTGGCGGAAACAAGTTGGACGAGCGGAACAATCAAGAGGGCGGCGGTAATCAAGCAGGCTCCCGCGCAGAGGGTGAGCGTAATCATAGTGAGATATCACAATATAACGACCCACAAAATTATAAACGAAAAAAGCCGTCGGAAAATGTTCGACGGCTTCTTCGGAAAAGATTTTCTGTTTCTTTACTTTTTTTCTTTTTTTTGACCGAATTTCCGTTTCGCGTTGTGAATTTGTAATTTATTTCACTACGATATTCACGATTTTTCCGGGGACGACGATGACTTTCAGGATATCTCCGCCGGCCACATATTTGGCCGTCTGGTCCAGATTCCTCACTTCTTTCTCCACTTCGTCCTTGCCCAGGCTCTTGGGCAGGTCGATGGTGAAGCGCGTCTTTCCGTTGAAGGAAACGGGGTAGGTGCAGTTGTCTTCCCGGGTGTAGGCCTCGTTGTAGGCGGGGAACGCCGCGAAGGAAATGCTCTCCTTGTGACCGAGCACTTCGTAGAGTTCTTCGGCAATGTGCGGGGCGAAGGGAGACAGCAGGATGACCAGCGGCTCGAGGATTTCGCGGGAATGGCATTCGCCCAGTTCGCCGAGGGCAATCATAAAGGCGCTGACGGCGGTGTTGTAGGAGAAATTCTCAATGTCCTCGCGCACCTTGGCAATCAGTTTGTGCAGGCTCTTGAGTTGCCGGGGCGTCGGTTTCTCGTCGGAGAGGACGAGCGTGTCGCGGTCGTAGAACAGCCTCCAGAGTTTGCGCAGGAAACGGTGGACGCCGTCGATGCCCTTGGTATCCCAGGGCTTGCTCTGCTCCAGAGGGCCGAGGAACATTTCATACAGACGCAGGGTGTCGGCGCCGTAGTTGTCGCAGACGTTGTCGGGGTTGACGACGTTGTACATGGATTTACTCATCTTCTCCACGGCCCAGCCACAGATGTACTCCCCGTCTTCGAGGATAAACTCGGCGGTGGCATAATCGGGCATCCAGGCCTTGAAGGCCTCGATATCCAGGCGGTCGTTATGGACGATGTTGACATCCACGTGGATTTCCGTCGTGTCGTATTGGTCTTTCAGCCCGAGGGAGACGAAGGTGTTCGTGCCCTTGATACGGTAGACGAAATTGCTGCGTCCCTGAATCATTCCCTGGTTGATCAGTTTCTTGAACGGCTCCTTCTCGCAGACATAGCCGAGGTCGTAGAGGAACTTGTTCCAGAAGCGGGAATAGATCAGGTGGCCGGTGGCGTGTTCGGTGCCGCCGATGTAAAGGTCCACGTTGCGCCAGTACGTATCGGCCTCCTTGCTCACGAGCGCCGTATCGTTGTGGGGATCCATATAGCGGAGGTAGTAGGCGCTGGAGCCGGCAAAGCCGGGCATGGTGCTCTTTTCCAGCGGCCAGCCGTCGACGGTCCAGTTCTCGGCGCGGGCCAGCGGGGGTTCGCCGGTCTCGGTGGGCTTGTAGTTGCCGCCGATGGAAGGAAGTTCCAGGGGCAGGTCCTTTTCATCCAGCGGGGTGGCGATGCCGTCCTTGAAGTAAATGGGGAATGGTTCGCCCCAGTAGCGCTGACGGGAGAAAATGGCATCGCGCAGGCGGTAGTTGATCTTGCGGTGGCCGATGCCGTGCTTCTCCACGTAGTCGATGGCGGCGGGAATGGCCTCCTTGACGGAGAGCCCGTTGAGGAAACCGCTGTTGCACATGATGCCTTCCTTGGCGTCGAAACTCTGCTCGCTGACGTCGCAGCCCTCAATCAGGGGAATGATGGGGAGCTGGAAGTGTTTGGCGAAAGCATAGTCACGGCTGTCGTGGGCCGGAACGGCCATGATGGCGCCGGTGCCGTAACCGGAAAGCACATATTCGGAAATCCAGACGGGCACCTTGTCTCCGGTCAGCGGATTGACAGCATAGGAACCGGAAAAGACGCCGGTCACCTTGCGCGTTTCGGCAATGCGTTCGCGCTCTGTCTTTTTCTTGACCTGCTGGCGATAAGCCTCAACCGCATCCGCCTGCTCCGGCGTGGTCAGTTTGTCCACCCACTCGCTTTCGGGGGCCAGCACCATGAAGGTCACGCCGAAGACGGTGTCCGCCCGCGTCGTGAAAATGGTCATATCGTATTCCTTCGAACCGTTGAAGACCTTGAAGACCATTTCGGCGCCCTGGCTCCGGCCGATCCAGTTGCGCTGCATATCTTTCAGGGAATCGGTCCAGTCCAGGCCTTCCAGGTCGTCCAGCAGGCGGCCCGCATAGGCGGACACGCGGAGTTGCCACTGGGTCATCTTCTTCTGCTCGACCGGGAAGCCGCCGCGCACGGACACGCCTTCCTTCACCTCGTCGTTGGCTAGCACCGTACCCAGGCCTGCGCACCAGTTGACGGAAGTCTCTCCCTGGTAGGCGATGCGGTAGTTCATCAGCACCTCGGCCTTTTTCTTCTCATCGTAGGAAAGCCATTCGGAGGCGGAAAAATCCAGTTCCTGCGTGCAGGCGGCATCCACGCCCCGGCTGCCGTCCTTGGCGAAGGCCGCTTCCAGTTCTTCAATGGGACGGGCCCGGTCGAGGGTGCGGTCGTACCAGCTGGCAAACATCTTCAGGAAGGCCCACTGCGTCCACTTGTAATAGGCGGGGTCGCAGGTGCGGACTTCGCGGGACCAGTCATAACTGAAACCGATACGGTCCATCTGGCTGCGGTAGCGACGGATGTTGTTTTCCGTGGTAACTGCCGGGTGCTGCCCGGTCTGGATGGCATACTGCTCGGCGGGAAGGCCGAAGGCGTCGTAGCCCATCGGATGCAGGACGTTGAAGCCGCAGAGGCGTTTGTAGCGGGCAAAAATATCGCTGGCAATGTAGCCGAGGGGGTGTCCCACGTGCAGTCCCGCGCCCGAAGGGTAAGGAAACATGTCCAGCACATAGTACTTGGGCCTGGAGGGGTCGGTCACGGCCTTGAAGGTGTGCTCGGAGGCCCAGCGCTCCTGCCATTTCTTTTCAATCTCTTTGAAATTGTATTCCATATCGTGCTTATTTTTTCTTCAGTCTGAATTCGATCGGGAGGGTCAGCGCGGAGCGGACCTTCTTCCCATGCCGGCGGGCCGCCTTCCACTTGGGAGAAACGTTCACGACGTCCACCGCGGCCTGATCGAGGCGTTCGTCAACGCTCCGGGCAACCCGGACATTCGTTACCGAACCGTCCTTTTCAATGACGAAACTCACCTGTACGGTGCCCTGTACTCCTTCTTGAATGGCGCTGTCGGGATATTTCAGGTAGCGGTACACCCATTCTTGCATAAAACGGTCGATCCGGGGAGAATTCAGGAACATCGGCGGCTGGTCGCATTCATAATAGCCGAAAACCTGGTCATCCGGCGTCTCGGGAGCGACCGGCTCGATAAAGTCGGTGGACTCGACGTTGGAGGCCTGCTCGCGAAGGAAGTTGTAGAGGTATTCGAGTTGCATCTCCATGGCGTCCCAGTCCAGTTGGTCCGGCGTATCGCGGGGGGTGTTGTGGGTGGCATAGCGTCCGGTCGTGAAGACGACGGAAGGAATCTCGCTTCCGTAGAAGGCCCGGTGGTCGCCCGGGTAGGTTTCCTGGGTGGTCAGTGTGGGTTTGACGGGCTGCAACTTCGCCCCGGCACTTTCCACCGCGCGGTTGAGGTCGTAGTTGGAGGCGGTGTAGGCGTAAAAACCCTGCGTACCCTGCCCCAACGCATCGAGTTCCACCATGAAGTCGATGTCTTTTACGGAAGGAAAACTGCGGTTGAGGAAATACCAGGAGCCGGCACAACCTTGTTCCGAAGCACCGAATGCTACCAGCAGGATGCTTTTCCGAAACGCTTCCGGGGTCTGGGCGATGTGGCGGGCGAGGGCGAGCAGACAGGCAAGTCCGGAGGCGCTGGCGTTCGCGCCGGGATAAACGACCTCGATGCTTTCCTCGTCCCGGGTCATCCGGTAGGAGCCCAAGTGGTCCATCCGGGCGCCGATGACGATGTAACGGTGCCGGAGTTGTTTGTCGGAACCGGTCAGAATGGCGGCTACATTGCGGGAAACGAGGGTGTCCCCGTCTACGTTGATGCCGAAAACATCGCCATTCGGCCCATAGAGCAAATCAAGCCCCGCCTTTTCCAATTCGGCGGAGAGGTATTGTGCGAGTTCTTTTTCTCCTTCAGATCCGGCCTTTCTGCCCAGCAGCGCAGGGTCACAGATCGCCTGCACGTCCGCCTTCAGGCTCCCCACCGTCCCCGAATCGTAAAGGTCGGAATAGGAGGGAACGCCGTCGCGAAACTGCGCCGACAGGCTCTCAGCAGACAAGGTTAGAACAAGGGATATGAGCGCCAGCAACCGCCTCATCGCATATCATCAATCAGTAGCCAGGCATCATCCGGAAGCAAAGCGTTCGAAATGTGGTAGAAGTGCAGCCAGGACGCCGCGTCATCGTCTTCATAAATGGAGACCAGGGTAAGTCCGTTGCCGAGTTTCAGCATCCGCGCCTTGTCAAAACCCTTCCCTTTCATCCGTTCACAGAAGCGCTCCGCATTGCCGGCCTCCTTGAAGGTGCCGCCAATCAGGCTGAACAGTCCGGGAACGGGCTCGCAGCCGTGGAAGCGGGAAACCCGATGGATGACGCGGGGATGATGGCCCCGGAACATCTCTTCCCGTTGAAGAGAGTCTTTTTGCCGGGCCGCTTCCTGTTCCCGAACGAGGCGCAGGGAGTCCCTGACGGCCGCCGTCCGGGCCGCGGTCGCTTTTTCCAGGCTGTCACGACGCAACGAAAGCGCCTGCAACTCGGAAGAAGTGGGACGTCCCGCCCATTGGCGGAACTGATCGCAGGAGGAAAGCGTCAGCGCACATAGTAAAATGCAGACCGGCAAAAACCGGCCTGCAAAACGTTCAATCCACGCTGACGGAGAAAACCTACTGGGCGTTCTTAAGGAACTCATTATACTTTTTGTATCCCGTCATGTACTTCTCGTCATCGGACGCGAAGCGGTAGTAGATGTTCTTGAGGTATTCAGCCACGCCGCTCTGGAGTTTGGGGTTGTTGGAGGACATCTCAAAGGCCTTTTCGAAGGGATCGATGGCGCTCTTGATGGTCTCCTCATACTTTTTGACCAGCGCGTCATACTCTTTGTAGGCGTTCATAGGAAGTTCAGACGCCTGGGTCGCGTATTCGATGGCGCGGTCGTACAGGAGAAGGCCTTCTCCTACCCATCCGTAAGGGAAGGAAGCATCGACCTCGGTGGCCTTGCGATAGCAGGCAATGGCCTGTTCATCCTCTTTCAGTTCCTTGTGGATGTCTCCCTCGGTGGAATAGAGGGCCGCGTTGGAAGGATCGTTGGCCTTGGCTTTTTCAAGAAGCACGAAGATTTCCTTGGGATCTTTGTTGGCATTGCGATAGGCGTTGATCAGGCCGAGGATCAGGGGCTGGCTGGAAGGGAAGAGCTGGAAACCGTCCTGCAGATACTTGATCTGGGCCTCGCTGCCTCCCTTCTTGGAGGCGATTTCGGAAAGATAGAGATAGACTTTCCCATCCTCATCGGGGAAACCGTTGGCAAGGCATTTCTCAAAGCAGCGCTGGGAGGCCTCCATGTCATCCGCCTGGAAGGCAAGCAGACCGGCGTTGCTCATGCTGGAGCCGTCGAAGGTCAGTCCGGGGACGGCGGCGGAGGCGTCACCGGACTTCTCGAAGTAGGCGGCGGCCTGCGCAAGATTGCCGAGCTGGTACTGGTAGAACGCCTGCTCGTTGAATTTGCCGGCAATCAGATTGAGCCCGTCGGTGATTTCCTTGGTCTTTTTCCCTTTCTCGTCCAGCGAGAAGGCCTTCTGGTAGGCTTCGACGGCTTTTTCAAGCGGGTTCTCAACGGCCAGGGCGGTCGGGACAATCATCATAAGAATGTTGTCGCGGTAGTAATAGTCCGCGGTGGCGTAGCTGTCCTTGAGGAAGCTGTTGCCGCCCGCCGTGACATTCTCGGTTGCCAAGGGCTTCTTGCCGTCCATCACCAGGTTCACCTGCTCGCGCGGGGTGTTGAGGATGCCGGAGCCGATGGAGGCCTCATAGGATTTGACATATTCCTTGGCCAGTTTGGTCCAGGTGTCGGGGTTGGAAGCCTTCTTCGGGTTTTCCGTATTGGCCATCGCCTTTTCGACGGACGTACGGATCTTGTCGAGGTTCTGGGCGGTCATGGGGAGCTGCATCAGGCAGGCGGCCGCCAGTAAAATCAGAGTCTTTTTCATGTTAATATTCCGATTAATCAGGTTTTATTCCATATCAGCGGCCCCTTCTTGCAAAGACTGTTCCTCTGCGGCGGGTTCTTCTTCCTCCTCTTTCGGGACAACGGTGACCGAGGCGATGGCGTCGCCTTCCCGGAGGTTGATGAGCTTCACGCCCTGGGCGGCACGGCCCGTTTCGCGAATCTCACTCACGGACATACGGATGGTGAGGCCGGACTGGGTGATAATCATCAGGTCGTTCTCTTCCGTCACGTTGGCCAGGGCCACGACCTTGCCGGTCTTTTCCGTGATGTTCAAGGTCTTGACGCCCATGCTGCCACGGGAGGTCAGGCGGTACTCTTCAAAGTCGCTGCGCTTGCCGAAGCCGTTTTCGCTGACGACGAGGGCCGTATGGGCGGAAGCGTCCTCCGCGGCGGGGTTGTAGCAGACGATGCTGACCACTTCGTTGTCGCCACCGCCCAGGTTGATGCCCCGGACACCGGCGGCGGTACGGCCCATCGGGCGCACGTCTTTCTCGTCGAAGCGGACGCAGCGGCCTTCGCGGGCGGCCAGGTAAATCTGGCTGTTTCCGTCGGTCAGTTCGGCGGAGAGCAGTTCGTCTCCCTCGCGGATGGTCAGGGCGATAATACCCTTGGAGCGCACGTTGGCGTAGGCGGACAGGGAGGTCTTCTTGATAACACCGTTTCGGGAGCAGAGCACGACGAAGTTGTTCTCGCAGAAGTCCGTGTCTTTCAGGCTCTTGACGGAGAGATAGGCGCGGACGCTCTCACCCTCCTCGATGTTGACCACGTTCTGGATCGGGCGGCCTTTCTGGGCGCGCTGCCCCTCGGGCAGCTGGTACACCTTGATGGCGTGGCACTTGCCGGCCGTCGTGAAGAGCAGCAGCGTGGAGTGCATGTGCGCCACGAAAATGTGCTCGATGAAGTCCTCGTCGCGTGTTCCGCTGCCCTTCTTGCCTGTGCCGCCACGGCTCTGCGTACGGTATTCGGTCAGGCTGGTGCGCTTGATGTAACCCAAGTGGGAAATGGTAATGACCACATCTTCGGCGGCGTAGAAGTCTTCGGGATTGAATTCTCCTTCGTCGGGGACGATATCGGTGCGGCGGGTGTCGCCGTATTTCTCCTTGATCTGCAGGGTCTCGTCCTTGATAATCGCCATCTGGCGCTCGTTGCTGGCGAGAATGTCGAGGTAGTCGGCAACCGCCTTGGCGAGTTCGTCGTATTCGGCCTGGAGTTTTTCGCGCTCCAGTCCGGCGAGGGCGCGGAGTTTCATCTCCACGATGGCCTGCGCCTGGGTCTCGTCGAAGCCGAAGCGGGTCATCAGGTTCGCCTTCGCATCGTCCACGGTCTTGCTGCCCCGGATGATGGCAATCACCTCGTCGATGAAGTCGATGGCCTTGAGCAGGGCTTCGAGGATGTGGATACGGGCCTGGGCTTTCTTCAGCCGGAACTGGGTGCGGCGGACGATGACCTCGTGGCGGTGGCTGACGAAACTCTCGATCAGTTCCTTGAGGTTCAGCGTACGGGGACGGCCCTTGACGATGGCCACGTTGTTGACGGAGAAACTGGACTGCAGCGGGCTCAACTTGTAGAGCATGTTGAGGATAACGCCGCTGTTGGCCCCTTTCTTGAGTCGGATGGCGATGTTGACTCCCTTGCGGTTGGAGGAGAAGTCGTTGATTTCGGCAATGCCGTCAATCTTGCCGTCCTTCGCCAGGTCGGCAATCTTCTTGATCATCTCCTTTTTGTTGACCATGTAGGGAACTTCGGTGACCACGATGGTCTCGGTGCCGTTGGGAGCGGTCTCAATCTCGGCGCGGGAGCGGACGACAATGCGGCCGTGTCCGGTCTCGAACGCGTCGCGGATGCCCTGATAGCCGCGGATGATGCCGCCCGTCGGGAAATCGGGGCCCTTTATGTACTCCATCAGGCCGGCCGTGTCGATATCGGGGTTGTCGATATAGGCGCAGATGGCGTCGCAGCATTCGCTGAGGTTGTGGGGCGCCATGTTCGTCGCCATACCGACGGCGATACCGGCGGAACCGTTCACCAGCAGGAGGGGAATTTTTGTCGGGAGGACGGTGGGCTCGTCGAAACGCTCGTCGAAGTTCTTGACCATATCCACCGTATCCTCATAGAGGTCGGCGAGCACTTCGGCGGAAATCTTTTCGAGCTTTGCCTCGGTATAACGCATAGCGGCCGCGGAGTATCCGTCCATTGAACCGAAGTTACCCTGACCCTTGACAAGGGGGTAGCGCAGGTTCCAGTCCTGGGCGAGGCGGACCATCGTGTCGTAAATGCTGGAGTCGCCGTGGGGATGGTATTTACCCATCACCTCACCGACGATACCGGCGGATTTCATCGTGGGCACGGAAAAGTTCAATCCGAGGCGGTCCATGCCGAACAGCACGCGGCGCTGCACGGGCTTGAGGCCGTCCCGTACGTCGGGCAGGGCACGGGATACGATGACGGACATCGAGTAGTCGATGTACGCAGAGCGCATCTGGCGGTCAATGTTGACCCGCTCAATCCTTCCCTGGGGGACTTCCAGGCCTTCTTCCTGACCTTCTTCGATTCCGGTCAGATCTTCGTTGTTCTCCATATTGTTTTTCTTCTTTTGTTCGCGTGGCCTGCAGCTCGCCCTTTTTAGACAAAAATCCGTTTAAAGGGCATTTTCGGGCGATTTGAGCCATTTTCACAATATGCAAAGATACAAAAAAGAAAGGGAATTAAAAAATCTGACTAACTTTACGGGGAAAAATATGCCAGAAAAATGAAAAGATTGTTTGCCTTTCTGTTTTTGCTGCTCCTGCAGGCGTTTCCGCTCGAGGCTCGGATCGAGCCTTCGGGTACCTATCTTTATGCACAAAAGGACGGGGAGGACCTGTATCTCGACATTTACGAGCCTATGGACAGCGCTGCCGCTTTCGTGCAGATAGACAGCGTGACGATCGTCGTCAAACCCACCATTCTCTTTGCGTTCGGAGGTGGATTCGTGGGGGGAAGCCGTGACCACGAGAGTTACCTGGGTTGGTTCGAAGCGCTCTGCAAGGAGGGTTTTCGTGTCGTGTCCATCGATTACCGGCTCGGGCTGAAAGGCGTTGGAAAAATGGGGGTGGCGCAGCGAGACAAACTGGACCGGGCCATCCATATGGTTGTGGAGGATATCTTCAGCAGCGTTCTCTTCCTGCGCGAAAATTCCGCCGAACTGGGCATTGATACAGACAAAATCGTACTGGCGGGCTCTTCGGCGGGCGCCATCAGCGTACTGCAGGCCGATTACGAACTCTGCAACCGGACCTCCTATGCGGCGAATATGCCCGAAGGCTTCCGTTTTGCGGGCGTCATGTCCTTTGCGGGCGCCATTTATTCGACCAAAGGGCCTGTCAAATATGAGAAACAGGCGCCTGCGCCTACGCTCTTTCTGCACGGAACCGTCGACAAACTGGTCAATTACGACCAGATCCGGTTTATGAACCTCGGCTTTTTCGGGACGAACCGGTTGGTGGAGCGTTTTGAAAAATTCGGCTATTCTTACAATGTCTTCCGTTTCCGTGACCACGGCCACGAAATCGCGGGCGCCATGCCCTGGAGCTTGCCCCTGCAACTGCAGTTTCTGGCGACGAATGTCATTCGGGGCATTCCCTCCATCATTGACGTGACCGTTTCCGATCCCCGCATCGAAGCACCGGAAAAGTGGAAGCAAGGCCCGGAGGCGTTCTACAAATAGAGTTGTTCCCTGATAAAAACAAGAGGGCTGACCGTCAAGGCCAGCCCTCTTTGTATGGTTTCTCTTCCGTTTAGAACAGAATCATCGCGGCGATGGAAAGTTCGTTGGGAGCGAAGAACCAGCCCTTGCCCTGTCCGGCGGCCTGCGTGAAGTTGGGGTCGCTGAAGGTGATGTAGGACTTGTAACCGCCCCAGCCACTTACGCCGAGGTCGATGTTGAAGTGCTTGTTGATGATGAAGGAGTAACCCAGACCGATGGCGGCGCCATAGGCCGTACCCGTCTCCGGCGTACGGAAGCGGTACAGACCGCCCGTGCGATAGTTGGAGACCTGTGCGTCGGCGCTGATCCAGAAGCCGGCGAAGGAGTACCAGGGCCACCAGCGGGCACCGAGGGAGAAGTTCTGCTGGTTCAGCTGGAACTGGTTTTCCTTGCCGCTGTTGTAGGTCCAGGGATTGTAGCGAATCTTGCCTTCCAGGGTCCAGTGGCGTCCAACCTCATACTGGGCACCCAGGTTGATGGTTCCGAGCAGCACCCAGTCGACGACGTTGGTCGTGATGGCGAAACTGCGGTATTCCTTGTCCGTATGGTCTTCCTCGCCGGGGATGTAGTCGGCCGCCTTCTTCCAGCTGTCGCCGCCGAAGTTGTAGGTCACACCGGCGTTGAACGAGGTGGCATAGACGGTTCCGTAGGTCCTGCCGAGGGTGTTGCTCTTGTGGAAGAAGCCGCGGGCGTCCAGGAAGAGGCCGAAATCTTCGTCAATGCGGAAGTTGGCGAGCAGGCCGACACCGGCGCCCAGACCGTTTCCGAGCGAAGCGTTGCCGATGGTACGGCTGGAGATGACACCGGTATGTGCATAGGGAATGAGGTCAAACCAGCGTTTTTTGTCGGGACCCCAGATGGAGTTGGTCAGGTGCCAGAGCAGATCGGCGTGGAAATAGCCGAAACGGTCGCGGCACAGATACATTTCTTTCCACACGTCTTTGTCCCAGACTTTGCATTTGCCGATGGTGTAGCCATCGCGGGGGGCATCCAGCACTTCGGAAAGCATACCGGCCTGGAAACCGAGACGGCCTCCGAAGTAGGGCGAGAACCATTTACCGAAACTGAAGTCGAAGTTGTTGGTGGGCACGGCGTTGCCGGAGACGCTCTGTCCGCCCTCGAAGGTCAGCGTGGCGCCGCCGGAGAGGGAAACGAACCAGCCCTTGGTGAAATCCTTGTTGAGGAGTTTCTTGCCGCCTTCCTCATAGTAGTACTGCCAGGTGCTGCTGGGCAGGTTGAAGTTCAGCCCGACGAATGCGGAGGCATAGACGGGGAACGTGCCCTCTTTGAAGTTCATGCGGCCGCTGGATGTGGTGGCGCGGATGTCGAGGAGGATGGAGAGCCAGTCGGTCAGGACGAAATTGTTAATCAAACCAAGACCGATAGAGAATTCCCGTTTGGAGATTTTGAGGGTGCCGTTCCAGAATCCCTGCATCACGCCGAAGTGGGTGTAGGGAATGAGCGTCCAAATACGGTCGCGGTCGTAGCCGGAGACGGAGTAGGAGGCGTTCCAGAGGAAATCCGCGTGAACGTGGAACGTCCGGTGGAAGAAATCGTAGGTGCCGTGCTCGTTGGGGCCGGAGGTAAGGTAGCGACCGTCGACGCCGCGGGGCTCGCGAACCGTCTGGCCATAGCCGTAACCCGACAGGCCGAGACGGCCTCCGAAGTAGGGCG
Organism: Bacteroidales bacterium; assembly: GCA_017961345.1. Classification (GTDB taxonomy): domain Bacteria; phylum Bacteroidota; class Bacteroidia; order Bacteroidales; family UBA932; genus Cryptobacteroides. The sequence goes on from JAGCXP010000003.1 coordinate 108,214, forward strand.
AGAACCATTTACCGAAGTAGAACTCATAGCCATCCCGAACACCGGTATCGGAGTAGGGATTGAACTCCGTGAGGGAGTTGACGCCGGCTCCGATGCCGATAAACCAGTTGTTCCAGAAGGAATTGACGACGGTCTCCTTCTTCTCTTTCTTTTCTTTGGCGGCCTGGGCGGGAAGGGCGGTGGCCAGCATCCCGAAGCTAAGCAAAAGGGCCGGAAGGGTATATTTCAGAAGTTTCATCATTCTATCGTTTTAGGGTCGGACACTAGTTCAGATTGTGCTTTTTGATCAGGTCGGCCATGTCCGGCTCCTGCATCGCTTTTTCCTTCATCGCGGGATCCTGCTTGACGGCCTCGAGGTAGCAGGCGACAGCCGCTTTGCTGTTGCCGTTGCGGGTGTGGGCCAGCGCCAGGAGATAGTTGATGTCGGCATCCCGTTTCTTGTTCTTCTCCAGCAGTTTGATGGCTTCCGCGTAACGCTCCAGGCCAACGAGGCAGGCGGCGTAGTTGTAGTCGTCAGGATACTGCTCGAGGAAAGGAAGGGCCTGGGCATACTCGCATTCGCGGAGGAAGTCCACACCTTTCTTATATACGGTGTCGATTTTGGTGGTCATGATCGTATCCTTCTTCATGTCCGTACGGCCCATGCGGAAGTTGAAGTTCACCACACGGAGACGGGGATACAGGCTGTCCTTGACATGTTTGAAGTAGGGCTGTTTGCGGAGCTGGGCTTCGCGTTTGTCCCAGTCGGAGACCTTGGCAATCTTCTTTGCGTAGTTGTCTTTCTGCTTGTCGGTGATGGTGGAGTCCTTGGCAATCAGCTCGTCCAGCAGGGGCCAGTTTTCGGCGAGGGCACGGGAAACAAAGCGGATCGTGGGCAGGTTGCGGCCAGTTCCAAGGGCATTGACGGAGTCCACGAGCTGTTTGGCGATGCCGTCGAAGTGGGAACAGACGGACTGGGAACGCTTCTTGGAGAGCCCGTCGTTTGCCTTGCGGGAGCCTTCCGGCGAGCAGTGGGCGGTCACCACGATGCTGTCCAGCTGGAAGTTTTCGTTGCCGAGCACCTCGGCGATGGTCCTGCGGATGTCGGCCAGACCCTGGGCGTTCTTGCCCATATTCGGGTCGATGTCGGACTTGCCGGCCTTGAAGTCGAGGTTGAAGGCGGTGTTCGCGTCGGTCTTGCGGCGGATCACCTTATGGATATAGCGCTCCTTCTCTTTCATGAACTGGCAGGAGGTGCGCAGCTGGAACACGGCCGTGTCGGTACGGGGGAAGGTGTACAGCAGCGTGCCGTAATTGTCCACGATATAGCCGTCGGCATAGGCGATGGCCTGGCTCAGACGGGGGTTGGTCGCAATCGTCTCGGTGAAAGGACAGACAAACCCGCCTTTCGGATCCGAAATGACCGCGCTGATGATGGCGGCGCCGGTGTCGGGCGAGTTGCGCAGGGCCTCGGCGTCTTTCTGCATCTGGCGGTACTGACGAATCTTGGGCATATAGCTGTAGTGGTCAATCGCCTTCATTTCGTCCAACGAATACCAGTTGGAGATATCGCCGGAGGTCTGGCCTTCTTCTTTTTCAGGCATGTTGCGCCGGATGAATTCGCGACGGGTGCGGCCGCCCTGATAATTGACGGAGTCGGCGGCGACGGCCATCAGGGAGTCGGCGAGTTCATTGTCGCGTTTCTGCTGGGCGAGCAGTTTGTCTCCGCTCAGGAGAATACGACCCAGTTTGACGGTGTCGGCGACGGTGCCATCCTTCGCGAGAACCTGAATCTCGGGATAGATGGACATCTGCCACATACGGTCGAGCAGGACGGCGGGGACGGCCACTTCAAAATTCAGTTCGGCGGAGCCGGTCATGGCCGGAACCTCCAGGAAGTGAACGGGGTCGGCGGAGTTTGCGTCGCGCTTGTCCTCGGGAATCTGAACGGCCACATTTTCTTTTGTTTCGGGCACGGCAGGGGCCTGCGTACGGGGGTACGATTTCTGAGGCGTGCTACAGCCGACCAGGAGGACGGCCAGTGCCCATGCGATCAGGGAGAATTGTTTTTGTTTCACCATTGTTAACAATTAACAAATATAAGGATAGGTTATTTTCAAATTTTTCGGAACGCGATGCAGGCGTTGTGCCCGCCGAAGCCCAGGGAATTGGAAATGCCGAGGGTCAGGTCCACCTTTTTCGCGACATTGGGCGTGTAGTCGAGGTCGCACTCCGGGTCGGGCGCATCCAGGTGGATGGTCGGGGGAACGATGCCCTCCTTGACGGCCAGGATGGTGGCGATGGCCTCAATGGCGCCGGCAGCACCGAGCAGGTGACCCGTCATCGACTTGGTGGAGTTGATATGCGCCTTGTAGGCGTCGTCGCCGAGGGCGAGCTTGAAGGATCTGGTCTCGGAGGGGTCGTTGAGCGCAGTACCCGTGCCGTGCGCGTTGATATGCAGTACGTCGTCGGAAGTATAATTTGCCTCCTTCAGGCACTGACGGATGGCTTCCGCCTGGGTCTCGCCGGTCGGATTCGGAGCGGCGACATGATAGGCGTCGCAGGTGTGGCCGTAACCGACCATTTCACCGAGGATGTTCGCTCCGCGGGCTTTTGCGTGCTCATATTCTTCGAGCACGACGGCTCCGGCGCCTTCGCTCATCACGAAACCGGCGCGGTTGGCGTTGAAGGGCAGGGAGGCGTAATTGGGATCGGTGGCGCGGGAAAGAGCCCGGGCGTTGGCAAAGGCCGCGACGCCGAGGGGAATCAGGGGCGCTTCACTGCCGCCGGCCACGATGGCGTCCGCATATCCGTGACGGATGGCGCGGAAGGCCTCGCCGATGGAGTTGGTGGAGGTGGCGCAGGCTGCGACGACGGTCAGGTTGGGACCGCAGGCATTGTTGCGGATGGCGATGTTGCCGCCGGCGATGTTGGCAATCATCTTCGTGATGAATGTCGGGGCCACCATTTTGGCGCCGACCGTATAGAGTTTGACGGACTCGTTGTACTGCTGGAAGAAACCGCCCACGCCGCTGCCCATATAGACGCCGAGGCGGAAGGGGTCGATATTGCCGCCTTCTTCGCCTTCTTTGGCGGACTTCAGGCCGGTCATGCGGAGCGCTTCTTCCGCCGCCAGGGTGGCGATGACGGTGAAACGGTCCTGTTTGCGAACGTAGGGGAGGTCGAGGCCCAGGGCGACAGGGTCGAAATCTTTCAGTTCGCCTGCCACTTTGGAAGGAAGGTCATCGGAAGGGAAACTCTTGATAAAATCGATGCCGCAGACGCCTGCAAGGAGGTTTTTCCAGTAGGTTTCGACATTGTTGCCGATCGGCGTGACAGCACCCAGGCCGGTTACAACGACTCTTTTGTTCATTCGGTCAGATAATTTCTGTCGCTTTTACACGACATTTTAGTCTGCAAAGATACAAAAAGTTTGTGATTTACAAGCAAAAAGGGTTTTAACCCTTGTGCAAACGCTCTTTGCGGCGGCGTTTGGCCCCTTGGCGGAGTCGGTAACTCGAGCGCACCATCGCTTCGTCGAGAAGAACGCCGCGGGCGGCCAGGAAGACCAGAATGGCGGCGGCGACGGGAAAGACGGCGGGGAGTTCGTACACCATTTGTTCCGGCCGTTGGAAAAAGCCGACGGCGACAACCGTCTGGAGACCCAGGAGCAGCAGGGCGGCAATCACGCACAGGCGCAACTGGAGAATGCGCAGCTTGTAGGTGAAGAGGGCGGAGAGGACGGCGGCCAGGCAGGCGATGACCAGGTATAGGTACAAGGGCTTGTCGCAGAAGCCAATCTCCTCCACGGCGCCTTCGGGGCCGAGAATGTGTGCGAGGTCAAGCCAGAACAGGGACAGCGTGAGGGCGGCGGCGAGGCCGAGATAGAGGGTCTGAATTCGTTGCCACATAATTGCAAAACGCCGGCGTTGGGCCGGAAACGCCTGCAAAAATACGCTTTTTTCCACAAAAGGGGGTTGACAAGGCGAAAAAGTTTTGCGAACTTTGAGCAAACTTGCCGCGTGCGGCATTTAGAACCTGTAGTTATGCGTATTCCGGAATCCGAACTCATCCTCAACCCCGACGGCAGCGTTTTCCACCTGCATCTGCGTCCCGAAGAACTGGCCGACCGCGTCATCCTGGTGGGCGACCCGGGCAGGGTGGAGATGGTTACCTCATTTTTCGACAAGGTGGAATTTTCGCGCGGAAGCCGGGAATTCGTATCCTCCACGGGGTGGTATCGCAGCAAACGCGTCACGGTCCTTTCCACCGGTATCGGGGCGGGCAACATCGACATCGCGATGACGGAACTGGACGCGCTGGCGAACGTTGATTTTTCCACCCGAGAGGTTCGGGAGCGGCCGAGAGTGCTGGATATCCTGCGTATCGGCACTTCCGGTGCCATTCAACCCGACATCCCGTTGGGAGCGTTTGTCTTTTCCGAGATTTCTATCGGCTTCGACGGGCTGATGAACTGGTATGAAGGCAAGGAAAAGGTCGTGCTGGCCGATTTCGAAAAGGCTTACAAGGAGCACAGCGGATGGGTTCCCGGGCAACCCACGCCCTATTTCGTAAAGGCCGGGGACGCCATGGCGGCGCGCTTTGCTCCCGAGGCGCTGGCGGATTCCCCGTATAAAAACAAGGTATTTTTCGGCATGACCGTTTCAGCGGCGGGCTTTTACGGTCCTCAGGGACGCCGCATCCGCGTGAGACCGAGTATGCCCGACGCGGTCGGAGACTGGGAGCGCTTCAGCTTTGAAGGCCATCGCATTACCAACATCGAGATGGAAAGTTCGTCGCTCGCCGGGCTGGCCGCCCTCCTGGGACACAATGCCGGTACCATCTGCTGCATCATCGCCCACCGTTACAACAAAAACGCAATCCCTGATTACAAGGCTCGCGTCCGTGAGTTGGTTTCTTTCGCGTTGGAGCGGCTCTAGCGTTTGCATTCGGAGGCCGAGCGCCGGTCCGGTCGCGGCAGTTAGGCGCCGGTCCGGTCGCAGGCGGTTGCCGCGTCTAAAAGGCGGCGCTGCCGTAATTTTTCAGGAACTCGTAACAGAGCGGATCCTTTTCCTTGAGCATATCCTGATAGCGCTGCTCAACGGCTTCGTCCTGGCTGAGGAAGTTCGGGTTGATCAGTTCGCGGATGATGCCGGCTTCGGTCTCCGGGCCAGGGTTCTGGTAGTACAGACGCACGCTGGCGGGCACATGGCTCAGTTCGGCGAGGGAGAAGACGCGGCCGTCTTCCAGGACCACCTTGCGGACTTCGATCAGCATCATATGCGTATCCCAGAAGTGAGCGTCGTCGAAGTCGGAGAAGTGCCAGGCGGTACGGGGCGCGTTGCAGGACTTGATTTCGGAAAGGGTGGCTTCGCCCCAGTCTTCGGAGGTTTTTGCGCCCTTCTTGACGGCATCGTAGAAAATGTCGGCGGAACTGACGGCGCCCTTGGGCTCGCTCACGTTGAAATAGAACTGGGGATAACTGGCGGCGCCGCGCTCAAGAATGCTCGTCACGGCCTCGATGCGAAGGAACTGGGCGGGGTCGTTGTTACGGACATATTCGCCCCATTTGCGTTTCTCCTGCTCCACGGCGTTGCGGTAGCGGCGGTCATATTCCCGAAGGAACTCCGTCTTGGCTTTCTCGCGGCACTGGTCCTCGAAAACGGAGTTCTCGTAGTATTTCTTCTGATAATCGTACAGTTGCTTGTACGTAATCTGGCGATAGAACATCTCAAACTGTCCCGCTTCCCGGGTCATCGCCTGCGTCTTCTCATAGAAATAATAGAAGTCGGAAACCTTGGTCTCCATTTTGGCGACATCATCGGGGCTGAGGCGGGTGAAAATCGATTCGTCCATCGGACCGGAGCACGCGACGAAAGCGAGGCAAAGAGCCGTCGCGGAGAGCAATTTCCCAAAGAGTTTCTGGCGCATATCTTTTTGGTTTTTAGGTTTGAGCTGCAAAGGTAATCATTTTTGCGAAAAAGAAGCAAATGCGCATGCACATTTGCCCGATCAGGTGCTGGAGCTTTCCGACACGCTGGCGCTCTTTTCCCGCGTCTCCGGCCTTTCGCCGGGCGGAAGAAGTTTTTTCTCCAGAACGCTTCGCGGTCCTTCGGACAAACAGGCTCAAAACTCTTCTTTCCGCCCGGCCGTTTGACGTCCTTCGACGCTCTTGCCACTCCGCTTTCTCGCGGCCCGCTCACTGCGCAATCCCTCCAGGTCTTCGCCCTTTTCCCGCTCTCAAGTGTACCTTAGCATAAGAGCCAGGTGCTAACGAGTAATGGTTCGGGCAAAAGCAAGGCGCGAAACGAGCCGCTCCCTCGAGCTCGACGCAGCGCCTTTGCTTTAGCCGACGGCGCTCGTTCCTGCCGGCGGCGTTGCCCCTCTCCCCCGTAGCTCCGCTTTTTCTACTTATGCTACGGACATTTTTCTATATGGAACGCCGCTGGCTACGTATTTGCCCATTTTTGTGCCCCGCCATATACTTCAGAACTCGGTCGGTCACGTGTGCACGTGCACATTTGCCCGATCAGGTGCTGGAGCATCTAATCGGCCGAGATTTCGCCCAATTTTTGCCCAATCAGGTGCTGGAGCACTCCGCCACGCTGTTTTTAGCCTTAAAACGAAGTCACCGCGTGCTGGAGCACTCCGCCACGCTGTTTTTGCCCCATTTTAGCGTGCGCGCGTGTGCTTTCGCGGTATCATGCTGGCACTCGCTCGAAAATTTCGGGCACTTTCCGCTCGACAGCCACTCCGGCTCGGAGCCCTCAGCACGCCGCCGCAGATGCGCACATTGCGCCCGGTCCGAAACGATGAACAGCCGTCTGGCGGAAATCTCAACTATTGGCTCGAATCCGTGAACGTCAGACAAAAAGAGGGCGACTTTTCAGTCTCCCTCCTTTAGATTCTGTCGGGAAGAGGCGACTCGAACGCCCGACCCCCACGTCCCGAACGTGGTGCGCTGCCAACTGCGCTACTTCCCGTTTGTCCGGCAGTCCGGACGGTTTTTTGAAAGAAAAAGACCGCCGTGGCAGGCGGCCTTCTTATGCTTGAGCTTTAAGCAAGCTTGTTGATGAAGACAGCCAGACCGCTCTTGAGGTTGGCCGCTTTGTTTTTGTGGATAACCCCGATTTTCGCGAGTTTGTCGATCATGCTGTACACCTTGGGGGCGGAAGCGGAAGCAGCCGCTTTGTCGGTGGTGTTACGCAGGTCGCGGATGGCGTTGCGGGTAGTCTTTGCATAATACTTGTTATGCAATTTGCGCCTCTCGTTCTGACGGATGCGCTTCTGTGCAGATGCGTGATGTGCCATTATTCTTATTTTTTAATTTTCAGTAGCGGGTAGGAGAATCGAACTCCTGTTCCAAGAATGAAAATCTTGTGTACTAACCGTTATACGAACCCGCCGCACAGGCAAATTTGGGACACAGGCCCAAAATTGGGACTGCAAAGGTATAGAATAATTTTGAACCTGCAAAATTTTTTTACTCCACGCCGTAGCGGACATTGTAGCGCGCGAGCACGTAGGGATCAAAGTCTTCGCCGCGTTCCTGGTAGCCCTCCAGGAGCTTGATGGCGCGCTTGCGGATGGTCTTGTCACGGATTTCCACCTTGACGCGCTCAATGGCTTTCGGAATATCCTTCACCTTGACGCGGGTGAGAGCGGGTTTGATGACGAAACTCACCGGCATGAAGATGCCGCCGCCGTAGTCGCGGGCCTCGCAGAGCACCGCCTCCTCCTGCCGTCCCACCTGCACCTTCAGAATCTGCCAGAGGTCTTCGATGACGTGGATGGTGGCCTCCGCGTCGGTGTTGGGGTCCTTCCAGTGAAGTACGTCGATAATGTAGTCGCCATAGTTGTAACTGCCCTCGAGGACGAAGGTGCTGCGGCGGGTGAACTTACGCCCCCAGGCGTTGTTGCTGCCGTAGAGCATTCCGTAGAGGTCGATTTTGCCGAAGACGTTCTTGATGTTGTTCTGCACGTTCTTGGGAACGTCCTGCGTGATCTCGAGAATCTCCTGGTTCGAATCCTTCCGCACGCCGTTTTTGACGACGCGATGCAGACTGACGGTTGCCTTGAGGTCGTCGTGCTTTGTACAGTAGTCCACCAGCGGGCCCAAGCCCATAAATCCGGCGGCAATCTTGCCCATCATCAGGGTGAAGCCGGGCAACACGCTGGTGACGACCGGAAGTTCGTGCGTGCCAATGGTATACACCACGTCCGCGGTGTAGTTCTTGACTTTCTTCTTGTTCTTGTCTGCGGTCTTCCAGACCTGCGAAAGGATGTATTCGGCGGGATCCTTGCCGTCGGCGGTCACATAGGAGGCGGCCAGCATGATGGGCGCGAAGTCCAGCAACACTTCATCGGTGACCTGCTGTCCCGAGGCGGGGATGACGATATCCTTTTCAGTGGTGGCGTAGCCGATCAGGGAATACTCCACGCGCAGGGTCCTGCCGTTGCAGCTTTCGGGAAGGGCGAGGGTGAAATCTCCGTTTTCGTCGGCGGTCGCTCCCGTTCGGAGCTCGGCGACATAGGCCATGGCATAGGCTGCAGGCGAGACGACGGTGTCGCGCTTGTCGATGTGTCCGCGCAGGGTACCGGCTTTCGCGACGGGGGACCACAGGAGCGCGCAGAGCAGGCACAACGATATGACGGAAAAGTTTTTCATACTGCAAATATAGCAAATCCTTCTGAATAACGGTGCGCGTGGCTGTGCGCTCGCGCGTGCGTGTGTATCAAAGGAGGAGGCGGGCCGGGCGGGCGCGGGCGTTTTGATATAAGGTGAAAAGTTTTTGTAAAAAATTCAGATAAATTGTTTTCAACAATGTGTGAAAGTAACTGAAAACAAGCGTTTTAAGTATCAAAAAATTTGGTAATAAAAGTTTGAAAATAATTCCGGAATATGTTTGAAATTGAGAAATTTTTACTAACTTTGCAGTCCCAAAATTTGGGGTGATTGAAAGCAAGTTGCTGAAAATCAACGTTTTAGTGACAATTGAATTAAAGTAATAAGACAATGTTACAACCAAAGAAAACCAAATTCAGAAGGCAGCAAAAAGGCCGCATGAAAGGTCTTGCCCAGAGAGGTAACCAGCTCGCGTTCGGTTCCTTCGGTATCAAGACGCTGGAGAACTGCTGGCTTACCGGTCGTCAGATCGAGGCTGCCCGTCAGGCTGTTTCCCGTTGCATGAAGCGTGAAGGAAAGGTTTGGATCCGGATTTTCCCTGACAAGCCTTATACGAAGAAGCCGGCTGAGGTGCGTATGGGTAAAGGTAAAGGTAATCCCGAGGGATTCGTAGCCCCCGTCACGCCGGGCCGTATCCTGATCGAGATTGAGGGTGTCTCCCTCGAAATCGCGAAAGAGGCGCTTCGCCTTGGTGCCCAGAAGCTTCCCGTCACCACCAAATTCGTGGTCCGCAGGGATTATGTTGAACAGTAATCAAGGAGTAAGAATATGAAAGCAGCCGAAGCAAGAGAAATGTCCGTCGCCGATCTGCGCGACCGCATTGATGTCGAGAAGGCCAACCTGGACAGCATGAAATTCAACCACGCCGTGTCCCCGATGGAGAACTCCTCGAAAATAGCCCGGACCCGCAAGGATATCGCCTTGATGATGACGGTGCTGGCCGAGAAAGAGAAACAGAACTAATCATTCATTCCTATGGAAAGAAATCTTCGCAAAGAAAGAATAGGTATCGTGGTCGGCAACAAGATGGACAAGACCATCATCGTTGCCGTTGAAATCAAAGAAAAGCACCCTATTTACGGCAAGTTCGTGAAAAAGACCACGAAGTTCTATGCTCAGGATGAGAAGAACGAGTGCCAGGTGGGCGACACCGTCCGCATTATGGAGACCCGTCCTCTCAGCAAGACCAAGAACTGGAGATTAGTAGAAATCGTTGAAAAAGCCAAATAGCAATGATACAGCAGGAAACTCGTTTACAGGTGGCGGACAACAGCGGAGCGAAGGAAGTCCTTTGCATCCGCGTGTTGAATGGTACCCGTCATCGTTATGCCCAGATCGGCGACCTGATTGTCGTGGCCGTCAAGAGCGCCATCCCCGGTGGTGACACCAAGAAGGGCTCTGTCAGCAAGGCCGTCGTGGTCCGTACCAAGAAAGAAATCCGCCGTCCCGACGGAAGCTACATCCGTTTTGACGACAACGCTTGCGTTCTTCTGAACAACGCCGGTGAGCTTCGCGGCACCCGTATCTTCGGCCCCGTCGCCCGCGATCTGCGTGACAACCCGAAGACCAAGTGTCTGTCCGCCGACATCCAGAAAACTTATACCCGTATTCTGTCCCTGGCGCAGGAAGTCCTTTAATCTGTAGAAGTTATGAAGAAAATGCATATCAAGAAAGGCGATACCGTGTATGTGAACGCCGGTAACGACAAAGGCAAGACGGGCAAAGTGCTGGGTGTGATTCCCGCCAAGGACCGCGCCATCGTCGAAGGGGTTAACATGGTCAGCAAGAGCACCAAGCCCAATGCCCAGCATCCCCAGGGCGGTATTATCAAACAGGAAGCCCCCATTCATGTCTCCAACCTCCAGCTTGTCGATCCCAAGAGCGGCAAGCCGACCCGCGTGGCGATGAAGGTTGTCGATGGCAAGAAAGTGCGTGTGGCCAAAAAATCCGGAGAGGAGATTAAGTAATGGCAGCAAAGAAAGCTAAAGCGGACGTGCAGCAGAGTGTTGCTCCCGCAGGATACGTTCCTTCCCTGCAGAAGGCTTACAAAGAAGAGATTGTTCCGAAGCTCGTCAAAGAGTTCGGTTATACGACCGTGATGCAGTGCCCCAAACTGGTCAAGATCACCATCAACCAGGGTGTGGGCGACGCTACCGGTGACAAGAAGCTGGTCGAGGTCGCTCAGACCGAACTGACCGCCATCACCGGCCAGAAAGCCGTCATCACCTCTTCCCGCAAGGATATTTCCAACTTCAAACTCCGTAAGGGCATGCCCATCGGCGTGAAGGTGACCCTCCGTGCCACGAAGATGTACGAGTTCCTTGAGAGGCTCATCCGCGTCTCTCTCCCTCGTATCCGTGACTTCAACGGTATCTCCACCAAGATGGACGGCCAGGGCAACTACACCCTCGGCATCAAGGAGCAGATCGTTTTCCCCGAGATCGACATCGACAAGATCACCAAGATCCTCGGGCTGGAGATTACCTTCGTGACCACGGCTCAGACCGACAAGGAAGCCTATGCGCTCCTTCGTGAATTCGGCCTGCCTTTCAAAAGAAACAATAA
>JAGCXP010000031.1 GCA_017961345.1 Bacteroidales bacterium
GATTTCCGCAACCCGCCGCACGGCGGCGCCGGCTTCCATTGGACCGACATCGACCCGAAGGCCCCCGAATGGACCTTCGCCCAGTACGCCGAAGGTCTCCACCACCCCCTCGCCGAGCGCCAGTTCCAGGCCGACATCGACGCCCTCACCTGGGCCGATACCTGCGTGCTCGTCCTTCCCTGCGGCCGCAGCGCCCACACCGAAGCCGGCTGGATGGCCGGCGCCGGCAAGCGCGTGGTCGCCTACATCCCCGAAATGGTCGAACCCGAGCTCATGTACAAGCTCTTCGACGGCGTCGCGGGGAGTTTGGAGGAGCTATTAGGGAAGATATAGAGCCGCTGAAGGTTTTATTATCATTTTATGATTATCATTTTATGAAAATGACAATCATTTTGCTTATCTTTGTTGTTGAAAACAAAGACCAGAAACCATGAATAACCCTTTCGTGACCAACGGATATGCCGGATCTGCGTATTTTTGCGACCGCGTTCTAGAGACGGCTGCCATCCGCGAGATGCTTCTCAATGAGAACAATGTCGCCCTTATTTCTCCTCGAAGATTGGGAAAGACAGATCTCATCTGGCATGTTTTCGACGATATAGAGATTCGTCGCTCCCACCATTGCTTTGTCGTGGATATCTACGCCACAAAGAACTTGAGCGATTTCGTGAATATGCTGGGCAAGGCCGTAATGGATGAACTACGTCCAAAAGGCAAAAAGGTGTGGGAAAAGTTCATATCCGTCATGTCCTCTTTGAAGTCGGAGATTTCTTTTGATATGAACGGGATGCCCACTTGGAGTGTGGGGATCGGTTCCATCAATAATCCGTCCATTACACTGGACGAAATATTCTCTTACCTCAATCAGGCGGATAAGCCCTGCCTGGTGGCAATAGATGAGTTCCAACAGATCACTCGTTATGAAGACGAAACGGTTGAAGCGATCCTTCGAACTTATGTACAGCGTACCACCAATGCCCACTTCATTTTCTCCGGATCGCAGCGCCATATGATGAATGGAATGTTCACGTCTCCGTCACGTCCGTTCTATCAGGCCGTTTCTATAATCAACCTTCAGCCTTTGGATATGGAGGTTTACACGGACTTCTGTGTCGATAAGTTTGAATTGGCCGGAAAGCATTTGGATAGAAAGGTGGTGGCTTCTCTCTATGAGCGATTCGATGCAGTAACCAGTTATATGCACCGTATCTTGAATGTCCTGTATTCCAGGACAGAAAAGGGTTCCACCTGTGATGTTTCCATGGTGGACGAGGCGATAGATTTCATCCTTCGGATGTCATCAGACACATATGAATCGCTTTATTACCAGATGCCGGAAAAACAAAGATTGATGTTTCTGGCCATTGCCCGGGAAGGAAAGGCCTCATGTGTGACAGGGGGGAAATTTATCAACAAATATAAGCTGATTTCCGCCAGCAGCGCAAATTCCGCTCTCAAAGGATTGCTTGAAAAAGACTTTATCACGGTGGACAAGAGCAGATATAGTCTTTATGACCAATTCTTTGCTCTCTGGCTAAAATTCAAAGGATTGATTTAACAGCAAGCTTTCCTATTCAAAGCCTCCGGCTTAGAACCCGGGCTGGGTGATGTGGAGGGTGCCGTAGAGGTGGTTGGACGCGTCCACGGTGATGCGGCCGGTGAAAGGGCAGGGGAGATTCTTGGGATTGAAGGCCTCGAACTCGTCCAGGGCGGCGCGCGGGATGTAGCCGATCAGTTTGCCATCGGCCCGGATTACCGCCTGCGCCCGCGGATCGTGCGCATTGTCCGGCTCCGCCCGCACCACCCCGCTGATGGGCCCGATATCGACCAGCGAACAATAATACCGCAGCCCCGCAACCTCCGCCTCCATCGACTTCCGCGCATTCGTCCGCGGCGCCGGCTTGGGAGCCGGCTTCTCCGCCAAATACTGCCGCTCACCCCCGCTCCGCTGGTCATACCTCCGGTCATGGTCATCCCGGAAAATGAGCACCAGCGCAACAAACACCACAGCGGCCAAAATGAAGTAGAACATAGGAAGGCGGGTTTTTGCAAAGGTAATGAAATAATGGCAAAAGCGCTTGATGTCGATTACCGGCCGTTTTTTCTATTCAGATTTTTGTTGATTGCCTCGAGTTCCCTGGAGGTCGAGTACTTGGTGTGATTGAGTAAAGCCACCATTTCGTCGAAGTAATCAAACTCGATGACAAGCCTGCAGAAAGCTTCCAAGGAAATCTTTCCCGTCCTTTCGAAACGTTCTATGGTCGGTGCTGGAATGCCGGTAAGACCGGAGAGAGTCTTCCTGCTATACCCCTTCTCCAGCCGCCTTGCCCGGCAATTCTGGGCCATCCGATCCATGAGTATTTGTGGATTTCGGGTAAAAATATCTAATCGGTATTCCATAATATAGTATTAAAAAAGTCGGATTTTCTGCGATTTGGCATATTATGTTATGTAAATATAGCGATTAATAAACACATAAGCAAGCAAACGATTTCGGGAAGGTTGCCGGGGCGGCGGGCCCATCCTCACAGCCACGAGCGAACCTTCCCGGAAGAGAAAAAGTTCGGCGTCAAGCGCCTTCCCGCCAACGCGGACCGCCTGAAATCCGTCATGACGCAGGAGTGCACTGGCCCCCGATAGGGAGTTACAGCGCTCTTTTTTCCTTTTTCTCGGTTTATTCTTGCGGGAATCATGTTAATTCGTATCTTTGTCATTGTCATAAAATGTGACGATTTCAAAGCACTTCAAAGGCATTTCAACCCAAGCGAGATGCCTTTTTTGTATCCCTCTGTACTCACACGAGAGATGCCCGATCAGGTCGGGCATGACGGTGGGGACGGCCGGGCATGACGAGAGCCTGGCGTCGGGCCTGACGAGGGTGGCGGGTAGCCTAGAGGTCGAACGGGATCTCGCCTTGCATGAAGAGGACGGCTTGGCCGGTGATGAAGACACGGGGGGAGGCGAGGCGGACATGGAGGGTGCCGCCGCGGGGGGACAATTGCCTCGCAACCATGTCGGTCTTTCCCAGTTTATCGGCCCAGAGGGGGGTCAGGTAGGTGTGAGCGCTGCCGGTGACGGGGTCTTCGGGGACGTTGAGTTTGGGGTAGAAGCATCTTGACACGAAGTCGTAGCCGGCATCCTTTGACTTCGCTGTGATGATGAGGCCGCGTCCATCGACTTTGCACATCGCGTCGTAGTCCGGAACCAGGGTCGCGAGGTCGGTTTCGCTGTCGATGACCACGATCGTATCGCCTCCGTCGTAATAGGCCTCTTTGGCGAGTCCGTTGGTCGCGGCCAAAAGGGTGTCGGTGATGGGTATAGGTTTATATGGACCTACCGGGAAATCCATCGTGTAGCCGTTCTTTTCGGGGGTGACGATGAGTTCGCCACTTTTGGTGTGGAAGTGCATTTCTTCCACGCCTTTATCGACATTCTGGTGCAGGACGAAGGAGGTGGCGATGGTGGCGTGGCCGCAGAGGGCGACTTCGCCGCC
>JAGCXP010000032.1 GCA_017961345.1 Bacteroidales bacterium
AGAAATCCCTGAAAAAAGTTGAAAAATGTCTACTTTTGTAAAACCTGATGCCGTGAAAAAATCACCGGTGTCTACTTTCGAAAATAAGTATTAACGAAAAAATCTTTTCGTGTCTACTTCTCGCGCGCGGTACAAAAAAGAAGAAACCAGTGGTTATTCCCCTAAAAAAGTGTAAGAAGATTGGATTATTCGTCCAAAAAAGTGTAAATTTGCCTTCGGAACCAAGTTATAGCGCTTATGCTCAAAAGGAAAATAGAAGAGACACTTCTTCAATGGAAGAACCAGTCAGGCCATAATCCACTTGTCATTAAGGGTGTTCGCCAGTGCGGGAAAACCTTTATCGTCAAGCAGTTCGCTCAGCAGCACTACGAATCCGTCGTGTATGTGAACTTTGCTTTGGAGGCAGACAAAATAACAGCTTTTCTTGAAAACAAGGATGTGGATACGATCATTCTCAACCTCTCCACCTTAATACCCGAGGCTCAGTTCATCCCTGGAAAGACCTGCATTGTTCTGGACGAAATACAAGATTGTCCCGATGCCCGGACTTCTCTCAAGTCCTTCAAACTGGACGGCCGCTACGACATCATTGCTACAGGCTCCCTGCTAGGCGTAAAGGGCTACGGAGATAAACAGAAAAAGAAGAAGAACAAAAAACTGGGGAAGAACTCAGTGCCCGTGGGTTATGAGACCATCATTTCCATGTGTCCGCTTGACTTTGAAGAATTCCTCTGGGCAAATGGCATCCGGCAGGAATCTGTCGACGCCGTCCGCAAGTGTTATCAGCGCGAGGTCCCTGTTCCCGAAGGTGTACACTATGCCTTCCGGCAACTCTTCTACCGTTACATCGTTGTCGGCGGATTGCCTGCAGCCATAAACAAATTCATTGAGACCAACCATATGGGCGAAGTGGCTGCAGTCTACAAATCCATCATCGACGAATACGAGGACGATATGGTCAAGTATGCCGACGATGCAGACAAACCCCACATCCGCGAGTGCTTTGAGTCCATTCCCGCCCAACTGGCCAAAGAGAACAAAAAGTTCCAGTATGCCACCATTAAGAAAGGCGCCCGTGCATCACAGTATGCCGGAAGTTTACAGTGGCTGGAAGATGCCGGTATTATCCATCGTTGTTACAACACAGAGACACCTGAACTTCCGCTGGATGGAAACGCCAAGCCTGAAGTGTTCAAGGTTTATCCCACGGATATAGGTATCCTTATGGCCATGCTTGATCCCGGTACACGCGCAGACGTTCTGCAAGGGAACCTCTACGGCTACAAGGGAGCTATCTTCGAGGGTATTATGGCCGATTTCCTGCACAAGAAAGGTCAGAATTTGTATTATTACCATAAAGATGGCGGCCTGGAGCTGGATTTCCTGATCCGCCAGAAAGGCGAGTGTGTTCCTTGCGAAGTCAAGTCCACGTCAAACAAGGCCAAGAGCGTGAAAACTGTGCTCGCTCATCCCGAGAAGTACCACATCACCCAGGCCCTTAAATTCGGCGACTACAACGTGGGGCGCGACGGTGCCATTCTCACTGTACCATCCTATATGGGTTTCTTCCTTGAGTTTGAAGGCGTTGAGGACATAGACCTCCCTATTCTGGATATCGATGAGGTGAATCGCCTGGCCAGCGCCATGTCTTTTGAACAATAGTTTGACATTGTTGTCCCATAGTTGTACCCAAATTTTTGAAATTTTTGTAACAGATTGAGATTCTGCCACTTCTGGACTTGTAACGGAAGTTTCCTAAACTTTAAATAGTGGTTCGATTCCACTAGGGGCTACGATGACTGGGGGCCTAATCCCCCAGACCCCCTGGGTCGCCTTAGGCTCCGATTGCTTCGATTGGGCAGGCCTGTTCCCTTGCCTGTATCGCAGATTTTTGCTAAATTCGCAGGATTTTATACTATAATGAATAATAACCACATCATGAAAAAGACACTACTGATAGTATCCCTCGCTTTTGTGTCCTGCCTGGCCTTTGCAGGCTCGCGGATTACCGGGGCCGACAAAGAGCGCGCAGCCGCCCTGGTCGGGCAAATGACCCTGGATGAAAAGATTGAGTTTATCGCCGGCAAGACGGGCGGATTCAGCACCTACGGCATTCCCCGGCTGGGCATTCCGGCCCTGTGGATGGCCGACGGGCCTCAGGGCGTTCGAAACATCGGCCGAACCTTCATCCAAAGCACGTTCTATCCCTGCGGGATGTCCGTTGCGGCCAGCTGGAACCGCGAGGCAATGCGTCAGATGGGAGCGGGGATCGGCTGTGCGGCCAAGGCGCACGGAGTCTCCATTATGTTGGGCCCCGGCGTCAACATCTATCGCAGCGCCCTCTGCGGACGCAACTTCGAGTATTTTGGAGAAGACCCGTACCTCACCGGTGAACTGGCGTTGAGCTATATCGAAGGGATGCAGGACGAAGGGGTGATGGCCACCATCAAGCATTTCGCCCTAAACAACCAGGAGTATGCCCGCCACAAGGTGAGTTCCCAGGCCGATGAGCGTACGATGAACGAAATCTACTTCCCTGCATTCCGCAAGGCGGTGGAAGTGGGCGGTGTCGGCGCCGTCATGGCCAGTTACAACCCGGTAAACGGACAGCATGCCTCCCAAAGTCCCACCCTGATTCGCGGCAACTTGCGCGCCTGGGGATACGAAGGACTTGTGATGAGCGACTGGCATTCGACCTACAGCACGCTGGATTTCCTGATCTCCGGTGTGGACCTGGAGATGCCCGAGGGAACGGTCGCCAAGGCCGATTTTATCAAGCAGTTGCTGGAGAACGGCGTTGTCACCGAGGCGGTGCTGGATGAAAAGTGCATCAACATCCTCTCGACCTTCTCCGCGTTCGGCTTTCTTGACCGCCCCGTTGAGGCGGACGCTTCGGCCGAAGATCCGGCGTTGTCGCAGCGTCGTGCCTATGAAATTGCCCTGGAGGGCCCTGTGTTGCTGAAAAATGAAGACAATATCCTGCCGCTGAAAGGGGGCAAGAAGAACCTGATTGCCGTGGTTGGCCCCAATGCCAACGAGATGGTCTGCGGCGGCGGCTCGGGCTGGGTGAATCCGGAAGACGGCAAGGCGGTGACGCTCTATGACGGACTCCGGAAACTGGGAAAGAACTGGAATGTCGAACTGTTGGGCGCCCCGCAGCCCGAGGTGCTGAAAAAGGCGGCCGCCGTGATTGTATCCGTCGGTTTCAACAGCCAGACCGAAAAGGAAGGTCACGACCGGTCGTACAAACTGGAGCGGAGCCAGCTGACCCTGTTGGAACGGGTGACCGCCTACACGGACAAAGTGGTCGTGGTGGTGAACTCCGGCGGCGAGTTTGATCTGGAACCGTGGAAAGACAAGGTGAAAGCTATCATCCTGGACTGGTATCCCGGTCAGGAAGGCGGCAACGCCCTGGCGGCCATCCTGAGCGGAAAGTCTTCGCCCTCCGGCCGTCTGCCCTTTACGTTCTGGGGCTCATTGGACGCCAATCCCGTCCAGAAATGGTACGACCCTACCCCGAATCCCTATGCCGGGACCCGTCGGGCCGCCAGCTGGGATATGTCGCAGTTCGCTACCTATGGTGAAGGCGTTTTCGTGGGCTACCGCGGCGTGGAACATTTCGGCGTCAAGCCGCTCTATCCGTTCGGCTACGGGCTGACCTATTCTTCGTTTGATTATAGCGATGCTTCCGTGACCCCGTCCGGAGACGGCATCGACGTGTCCTTCACGGTACGGAACACCGGCAAGGTGGCGGCGAAGGAGGTGGCGCAGGTGTATGTGTCGCCCGTCAAACCGTCCGTCCTCCGTCCCGACCGCGAGCTCAAGGGTTTTGACAAGAAGCAGATTGCGCCCGGCGCCTCCGAGCGCTTTACGATCCATCTCGGCCCCGATGCGTTCAGCTATTATGACGTCCAGTCCCATGGCTGGAAAGTGGATGCCGGCGACTATAAGATTCTGATCGGCACCTCCTCCCAGGATATCCGGCTGGATGCGAGTGTATCCTACGGCCGCTAGGTTATCTCTTCTCGTACAGGACTGACAAGAACTCTGCGAGAGGGCTGGCAGCATCATTCCGCTGGCCGGAAAAGGCATTATGAACCTTCAGGATGCCTCGGACACATTGGGTATTATGGTCGTTCCGGGGAATGGAAAATCCTCTTTCAGGCTTTATGAAGATGATGGCGTGTCCCGGGATTTCGAAAGTGCCTGTGCCTTTACGCGCATCGAGAAAAATAGGAGCGGCCGGAAGCTGGAACTCGTAATCCACCCCCGTGAGGGATCCTACCAGGGCGCTCCAGCCCGGAGAACATGTTATGTGGTTCTGGAGGGTGTTACGGATTTGCCGCGCAGCGTGACCCTGAACGGGAAAACGACGGGTGAATGTACCGTTTCGGAAGGTTCGGTCTCCATCCGGTTTTCCGAGCCGTTGGCGGCCGACTCTTTCAACAGAATCAACATAAATCTCTGATTCATTCTGCCCTATCCGGCCACCCATTTGGATTTCAGCCAATTTTAAAAACAATTTTGTCAAATAGTTGCAATTATTGACAATTTTGTTTATATTTGTCTCGTGTCATTGACAGAGCGCATAGTATTTTCGGTGGGGCGGTATCCAGAAGGGATTGCCCCAGCTGCCTTGATGAACTTGCTTCGGGAGGAAGCCGACTTCCCGGAAAGTAGCATCCTGAATATACTTAATCGACTCATCAGAAGAGGAAAAATATGGAAGGCTGACGGCATGCTATATCCGACTGGCGCCTTCAAGTCCATCTTCCGAATTAACCCGGACGATGCCACTCGTAAGTTATTCAATGACCTTAAAGACATTCTCCCTTATTCGGAAATCAGCATCTGGAACACCGAGTCTATCTTGCCCCTGATGCATGACATTCCCAATTTCAGCCTCACCATCGTTGGTGTCGAACGTCTTTTGGCGGGCTCTGTGGCAGATGCACTGGAAAACTTGACAGACAGGCTTGTGATTCGTGATGCTGAAAAGGACATCATTTCCAGGTTTGCCCCCGGGCGCAACCTTGTCGTAGTCACGCCGCAGGTAAGTCAGGCTCCAGTTGAGATGGAGGACGGCGTAGTGTGTCCTACGCTGGAGAAGATTCTGGTGGATATTCTCTGTGATAACGCCCTCCACGCCCTCACCGGCTCAGAAGCCTATGCTATCTATTCTGCAGCGCTGGACCGCTATGCTGTAAATCGTAAAACACTGCTCCGTTACGCCGGAAGGCGAAATCGTACGGAAGAAGTGAAAACCATATTGAAGGAGATAGAGAAATGATATTACCTGAAAGCCGTTCCTTGGAATGGATCAAGCAAGCGGCGGCAGATAACCATACCTCCAATCCCATACTCGTAGAAAAGGTCATCCGAGCCTTCTCCCTGCTTGAAGCCCTGGCTCGTTCGGGTTGCCCTTTTGTTTTCAAGGGCGGATCGTCCCTAATGCTTCACTTCGGTAGCAGCAGGCGGCTCAGCATAGATATCGATATCATCTGCCCGCCCGGAACAGACATCGAGCAGTATTGGGGAAAATATGCCAAAGATTACGGCTTCACTCTTGTCGAAGCCGTAGATCGCATTTACCGGAGCAATGTCCCTAAAACGCACGCGAAATGCCACTATCAGGTATCCTATAAGACCAATACGGATGTGGACACCATCCTGCTGGATGTTCTTATGGAGGACAATAACTACCACGAAGTGGAATCCCTTCCTATCAGGAGTCCCTTCTTGTTGACAGAAGGTCCTGATGTGCATGTGAGTATTCCCTGCAAGGCCGACCTGCTTGGAGACAAACTTACTGCCTTTGCTCCGCATACGACCGGTATTCCATTCTATAAGGGCACGCGCAATTGCTCGATGGAAATTATGAAGCAGATGTACGACATCGCTTCGCTGCTGGATGTCACGGACAACCTGGCGTGGACTGCTGAAACATACCGGAAACTGGGTGTTCTGGAAATGGACTACCGTCGGATGGAGGGACGGGACATCAGCTCCGTCGCCGAGGATACCATAGCGACCGCCCTATGCATATCCACGAATGGATTCGGGCACGAGGAAGATTTCCTTTTCTATTCCGATGGCATTACCCGGGTACGCAACTTCATCCACAGCGAGCGCTACAATATGAGCTGCGCAGTCCGTGATGCCTCCAAAGCCGCATACGCTGCGGCCTGTGCCTTGAACAACGTGGTTACACCGGAGCGTTATGGCACCGAGGCTCTGGCTTCCCTTGCCTCTGTAAAGATTCCCTCGTCGTTCGCCACGCACTTGAATCAACTTAGGATACAAAACCCAGAGGCATTCTTCTACTGGTATAAGACCTCTGAACTGATGAGATAACCCCCTGTAAGAAGGCTGAAGACGTGGGTAAGAAGAGTCTGATATGGAAAATTCCCTGCATCACCCTGGGGAGTATCCTGGGAGTGGTACTGTTGCTGTGTCTTACCCTGACGGTGATTCTGGTGACCCCGGCGCTTCGTACGGCGGTGCTGCGCGAAGCGGTGGAGCAGGTCAACGCTCGCACCGACTGGGATGTGGACCTGGGCGGGCTTTATCTGTCTCCGTTTCATCAGTCTCCGCTGCTTCTGTATCGCGCTTTCAAAGGAGAAGAAGAACTCCCGCTTCAGATCGAAATCGACAGTCTGTTTGCCGGTCACCGGGGACAGGATACGCTGGTTTATGTCCGCAGGCTGCGCCTGATGGGAACACTCCGGAAAGTGGGAGAGGGAGAGCCGAAAGGGCTTCCCGCCCGGTCGATCGACGTAGACACCCTGCTGCTGGAGCGGACGACCTTCCATTCCGACACGCTGATTCCGGCGGTGGGCGTCAACGTCATTGTAGGAACGTTGCAGGTTAAAAGTCCCGGGCTCAACATCGCGCAGGGAAAGTACCCGCTGCACGCACTGAAGCTCTCGGATACCTATGTGGGAATCGACCTGCGCGAGGCTCCCACCGAACCCAAGGATACCGCGGTCGCCCCGCTGCCGATGGCTTTCGAAGTGCCGGACGGAGCGTTGCGCAACATCCGCTTCGTGCTCAACCCCGTCGGACTCGATCTTCGGGTCGGTTCCCTTTCCACGAACGTTTTGGCGGATGTCGGGGGAAACCGCTACGACGCCCGCAGCCTCTGCCTGGAAAACACTTCGCTTTCGATTGCATCGCTGACCCTTCCGTTCGATGCGGTGGAGGGCGATGCGCTGGTGGATTTGAACACGCAACTCATTGCGTCGAACGGCTTGTATGCGCGCTCTGACTCGTTGGGGGCGGAGGCGCAGCTGAAGGCTACCCAACTGGATTTGGAGACGATGCGGGTGGACGTGGTCGGAGATGCGGATTTTCGCGGAAGCAAGGCTGCGCTGAACGGATACTACGACATTGATGACGAGCGCTATGACATGCGGGTGAATGTGGAGAAGGTGGACATCAGTTCCTTCCTTGAAGGAGAGCACCACGCGGAGATAGCCGGAACCGTGCATGCGCAGGGCAAGGGGCTGGATCCCCATTCTCCGGAGATGAAAAGCGAAGTGTCCCTGCAACTGAGCGATTGCATCTATGACGGAATCGATGCCTCCGGGCTGAAACTGGACGCTACCCTTGCCGACAAGACCGTGGACGGGACCCTGCATCTGCCCTTTGCGATGAATCAAAACGAACTTTCCGTGAAGGCGAATACGGAGCATCAGTTCTCCGTGTCGGACTTTCTGACGCCGGAGAAGATGCGGGTGGACTACCATACGCAGATGAAAAAAGTCTCTGCCCACGTGGCGGGGGAAGATTTCAAGGCAGACCGCCTGAACCTCGACTTTGCCACGGATACGGCCACCGCGTTGCGGTTGAAGACGCAGGGGCTCTCTGTCGATGCGAAAAGCCCGATGCACGTGCTTACGCTGGTGGACAAAGTACAGCCGCTGCTGCGCGCCGTTTCCGACTCCAACTTTGTCCACGACATTACCTCGCTGAAGGATCTGACGAAACTGGATACGCTCCGGCGGCTCATTCCCGCTTTGCAGGCGGATATAAACGTAAGCAAAGGCAGCCCCGTTCAGGCGCTCATTGAGCGGAACGGGCTGGATATCAAGGAGGTGGACCTGTCGCTGCAATCCGATGACAGGCGGTCCGACCTCTCTCTTGATGCGTCCATTCCGGAGATCCTTCACCCCGAGGACAGTACGGCGCTGCGTCTTCCCGCGGCGGCCGCCTCCCTGCGGGTGGGAATGACGGAAGGGATGACCCGCGCGTCCCTTACGGCCCATACCGCGCCCACCGACGGATGGATGAATGTGCACAATCTCAGCACCGATGCCGCCCTGGAGATGGACCTGGAGCGCAGCGGCCGTGCACTCAGCGGAACGGGACAGCTGGTGCTCGACAGTCTTCGGTACAATGACATGAAACTGGGCAACCGCAGGGTGGATTTCTCTCTTGCGCCCTCCGGACAGTATGCAAACTCGGTCCGGGCCGATGTCAGCTTGGACGACATCCCGCTGGAACTGGTCGGGGACATCGTCCGGATGGATGACATCGAGCTGGGAGGAAGGGTCCGGGCCCGGGCCGGCGCGGACGGCCTTCCCGGGAAAATGGACCTTTCCGCAGAGGTGCTCCCGATGGAGGTAAGTGCCCGGTACAAACCCTATGACATAAAGCTGCGGCTTGGCCAGACGCCGATCCTGATGGAGCACAACCAGGTCAAATTGAACAACCTGCCCATCTATGCCGCCGACAGTTCCTGCCTCGTGCTCAACGGAGGAATGGACCTGGCTACGATGCGTCTGGATGTCGGTTTGTCGGCCGACCGCTTCTCCCCGGCCAGACTCGAGCAGGGCGGTCCCATCCCGGTTTACGGGACGCTTGAAACCGACATTCGCGGGCGGGTGAGCGGACCGATGGACGCCATCCTGGCGGACGTGGATGTCACGATTCTGCCCACGACGGACATTACCTATCCGATCGACCAGAAGAACCTAGCGCAGGTTTCTCCGCACGGCACGGTCAAGGTCCGGTACGACACCGCCGGCGGAGGCCTGAACCTGGGCGGTAAAATCGATGTGGACAAAGGTCAGGTCCGGTATTCTCCCAAATTGTATCCGATGATGCCTTTCCAGGTGGATTCCGCCAGCAATATTGCCTTCAACGGACCCCTGGGGCAGACCCGGCTGGACATTTCCGCTTCGCAGCAGGTGAAGGCGGACGTGCAGTCCGAGGACGAGGAGACGCGGCGCGTGCTCTTCAACACCGGTGTGCGGATTGACGGCGTGCTCGATTCGCTGGACCTGAAATCCCTGGGTTTCTTCCTCGAGGCCCCGGAAGACGAGACGATCACGCGCGAACTCGCCTCCATGGACCAGGATACGCGCGAGGGGATTGCCGCGACCCTGCTGGCGACCGGAATGTATGTGGGTGAGAGCAACGTGGCCGCCCAGAAGTCGGGATACGCCCTCTCCAGCATCGTCAACAGCCGCCTCAACGCCGCGATGGCAAATTCCAAAATGGGAAAAGTCATCGAGGTCGATATCAGCAGCGGGCAGACCGAACACGCTTCCGGCAAGACCAACGATATGAACATCGCCATCAGCAAGACCCTCTTCGACGGCAAGCTGCGGATTACGGCCGGTTCCACCATCTCCGACAACCCGGAGGTCAACAAGACCAACGGCCTTCTCAGCCGCGTTTCGGCAGACTACAGGCTGACCCCTTCCGGGGACGTTTTCCTGCGTCTTTTCTCCCAGCGCGACTATGACAACATCTTCGAAGGCGAACTCACCAAGTCGGGCATCGGCGTGGGGGTGACAAAGCAATGGAAGCAAAGGCGTTTCCTTCCTTCCCGCGGGGATACGATTACGCGCAGCTACAACTTCACGGCGGATGCGAACATCGCCTATCGTTCCAACAACAGCATCGGCCCGAACCTTACCCTCAGCCAGTCCATCAAGAACCTCCTGGGAAGCGAGGAAATCCTGGCCCTCAAGGGGCACGGCGCCTACTATTGGGCGTTGCGAGACCGCTACCCGGGCGATCCGAAGAAAACCGATACTTACAAAATCGGTCTTGACGCTTCGCTTACCTTCCCGTACCTGCACTGGGCGGGAGACGACAACCCCGAGGGGGATACGCGTTACCGTCTCGGCTACAAGTACGAGAACATCGCGGGGGGATGCAGCGTCCACAAGTTTTCCGGCTCTTTCTCCTATTTCATCCGCCCGTCGCGTTACATTACGCACGTCTTTACGCCCTTCTCCCTCTCCTTTGTCGGAACGAAGCTGGACGTTACGGACTGGAACAATACGAGCCGCTTTCCGGAAATGATCAAAATGCTGGCCGGCAACGAGTTCGTTCCCTCCATCGGCTATGAGATCACCTACAACGACTATCGCACCCGCCGGGCAGTCAACACCATGGTCGAGGTGGAAGTCAAGGAGGCCGGCAACCTGCTCAATGCCGTTTACTGCGCCTTCGGCCACAAATGGAACGAAAAGAACAAGACCCTCTTCAATCTTCCCTTCAACCAGTTTGTCCGGCTGACGGCCGAGCTGTGGAACAAGTTCAACCTCACGGAGCAGGTCTGCATCGCCACGCGGCTTTTCGCCGGCGCCAACGTGCCGCTTGGAAACGCTGAAGTGACGCCGCTTTCCGAGGCTTTCTATGCCGGCGGCCCCAACAGCCTTCGGGCGGCCGAACCCTATGCTTACGGACCCGGTAACTTCCACAGTTTCCAGTTCAACCAGAACTTCTTCCACGCCGGCGACGTCAAGCTGGAGGCCAATTTCGAGCTGCGCTTCCCCATTGTCTGGAAACTCTATGGAGCGGCCTTCCTCGATGCCGGGAACGTATGGAACTGGTACAATCTCTCCGATGTCCTGAGCCGCGAGGATTACGAGTACTTCATCCGGAATCTGGGGATGACCGTGGACTTGAAGGACGGCATTGTCGGGAATCCGGAAGCCGCCCGGCAGATTGCCCTGGGGACGGGCGCCGGCCTGCGCCTGGACATCGACGGACTCGTCATCCGGCTGGACCTGGGCATAGCCATCCACGCCCCGTACCAGACCTACAAATATGATAAGGAGGGCAAGCCGGATCTCTCGCAGCCCATCACGACTTATTACAATATCCCTTCCGGCTGGGACGGCCTTCGCCTGAACTTCGGCATCGGCTATCCCTTCTGACGGCGTCCTGTAAGGGCTTCCTCCCTGCGCCTGGGGGTGCAGGGATTATTGTTGCGGGGCTTCGGGGGCGGACACGGACAGGGGCTGGTCCGTCTGTGCATTGTAGAACATATAAAGGACGACGGGTTTGCTGCCGCGGTTTTCGCCGTGGTGGACCGTGCCCACCATCTCGACGATCGCTTCACCCTCGCGGACCACTTTCTCCTTGCCGTCCTCTCCGATGATGGTCAGCTCTCCCTGCACCAGAATCCCGAAGTTCATCATGGGATGGTAGTGCGAACTCAGCTTCTGCCCGGCAGGAATCTCATACTTCACGGCGACCAGTTCGGGGCGCCCCTGCGGATAGTCGGGCAGTTCGGCTCCGTCCCAGCTCTGGCTGGTGCGAAACAGTTCGGTCTTCTGCACCTGCGCGGACGGGTTGTCTTCCCGCTCTTGGGCGTTTTGGCAGGAAGTAAATACCTGGAAGCCGCAGATAAGGGTGGCGGCCAGCACCCAGTTCGTGATTTTTTTCATGGTATTGTTACTTGATATTCTTTCTAGTCTGCAATCATATGCACATCCCGCTGCGGGAACGGAATGGTGATGCCGTTCTCTTTCAGGATTTTGTAAATGAGTTCCTTGCACTGGTACACATATTCGATTTGCTCCGGTACCAGGACGTACTGCCGCACGGCCACGTTCACGGAACTATCCCCGAAGTCATCGAAGCGGATGTAAATGCCGTAGGTGGGCTCGACGATATCGCGGCCGTAGGCATCTTTGGTCCTCAGGGCTTCCAATCCTTTTTCCAGCGCCTCCCGGACCAGGCGGAAGTCGGTGCCGTAGGCCACGCCCACCTTGACGATGGTGAGTTCGTAGGAGTGGTTGCGGGTGAGGTTGGTAAAGTTCTTTCCGAACAGCGAGGAGTTCAGGAAGGCGACCTGGGTGCCGAAGAGCGTCTCCACCATGGTGGTCAGGTAATTGATGTCCGTCACCTTGCCGCGGATGCCGTCGCACTCGATCCAGTCTCCGACCCTCAGCCGTCCGCCCATCAGTTGGATACCGTAAATGAAGTTGTTGATGATATCCTTGAGGGCCAGACCGACACCGGCGGACAGACCGCCGGCGATGAGTCCCAGCGAACCGGTGGGGATGTTCAGGGAGATGATGAAGATATCCGCATAGACAAACCAGACGAACACGCTGATGAGGCTGTTGCCCAGTGAGAGGTTGATTTCGTTGCTGCGGACGCTCTTGCGGTTGTATTTGCGGAGGAAACGATGATATTTGATACGCTGATAAATCGTATGGATGGCCTTGTCCAGGTAACGCGTCAGGCAGAAGATTGCCGCGAGAAACAGCAGGCTGTAAAGGGAAATCCGGAAGCCGTCCTCTCCGCCCTGACGGAAGAAGGGCTTCTCGAAGATGCTGCGGTACAGGTCGTTGAATTCGAAAATGCTCAGCGCCCAATAGATGCAGGCGGGAATCGAGCAGATGACAAGCAGCGGAATCAGGACCTCCCGGATCAGGTCGTAGAACCAGGTGGCGCCAAACAGCAGGCGTTCCTTGGCCGGTCCGGTCACGAAGGTAATATGCGCCTTGTAGGCCGCCAGTCTCTTGCTCAGCCGCTTGTCCCGGTAAAGGACCGTCAGGTTCCAGACGGAGGCGATGGCCAGGATAATGGCCAGCTGGAAGTACCACCACGCGAGAATAATCAGCGCCAGGAAAAGATAGCCGGCCCAGCTGATGCCCATGGCCAGGGTGGTAATGCCAAAGGATACCCATCCGATGACCACATCGGTCCTGTCCACTTTCAGGCGGCTGCGCAGATTGGCGGTCAGTTGCCACAGCGCCAGGAGAAGTAGCATCGGCGGGAAGAAGAAATTCAGGAAGGCGTTGGGGACGAACAGTACCCGGCAGCTGATGACGAGCAGGGCCGTGAAAATCGTGGGCAGGTAAATCCGCACGCCATATTTGATCTGAGACGGTTCGAGACGGATGAGCAGGGCCGTATTGATGGCCATCAGCAGCCCGATGAAGGTGTGCATGATGCTGACAACCTTTTGCGCGATGTCGTCGTTGATGCTCTCATGGCTGAAAATCAGGAACAGGACACAGCCCAGCAGCAGCGCAAAGTACGGCTTCTGCTCCCGGATAATGCGCTTTCCGACGGGTTTTACAAAACGGCAGAGCAGGTAAAGAATCAGGTAGGAAAGTCCCCAGAGCGCGAAGAACGCCAGTATGTAAATGAGCAGCCAGAGTGCTTTCGCCGAGTTGGCGGCCTGATTGTCGTGGGTAACCCGTTCCTTCAGTTCGTCGTCGTTCTGCCCTTCGATGAGCATTTCCTGCAAAAAGGAATCGCTGTATTTTTCTCTCAGGGCCCGTACGGCTTCCGCCCAGTACTCGCCGGGATGGGCCAGGATGGTGCGCCAGGGCGTCTGCCCCTCCACGAACACCTTGTTCTCCAGTTTTGCATAATAATCCCGGGCATACTTGTAGGACTCTTCCATCCGCAACTGGGCTTCGCGGTAATGGATGCTGTCGGCCACGGCCATCTCCCGGGAAGCGGCGAACAATTTCAACAGATCGGATGCGTAGGCCATACAGGTGTCCCGATCCGCCTGCCCCTGCTCGCTCAGGATGAACGCCGGGACGGATTTCCCGCCGGCCGCCGTGCCCTGCACCATGGCCAGGACTCCATCCACCTGCTCTTCCAACTCCTGTTGCAGCAGGCTTTCGTTCAGATGCAAATGGGCGTCCAGCGTATCGTTGTGGTAGGCCAGGCTGTCCGGCACCACGTCCACATCTTCCAGCTCAGGCGGAAGACGACGGAGCGATTCGATCAGGCGGGCATAGCGGTTGATTTCAATGTCCAACTTGGAAACGATCCGGTCAAAAGGCGTACGGTTTTTGTTGAAATCCATATATTCCCGACTGACCTTTTCCAGCGCGTAACAGATATCGAAGGTATAGTCCTGCTTCTGGGAATAGAGCATCAGCGACAGATCGTTGCATTTTTTGACGATGTCCACCATCTGGCGATGCTGGACTTCGTATTTCTGCTGCAGCCGTTCCTGGGTCTGGGATTTCAGCAGCCAGTCGTGGGAAAGTTCCCGGCGAAGGTTGGAAAGCGTCGCGTCCAGGTCCATGCCCGTAAAGACGGCCATGGCCGGCACCGCCGCAATCAGCAGCGCCACAAGGATGCTGAGACGTTTGCTTTTTTTCATTTTTTCGAAAAATGTGGTTGGCTTTTCGTGTCAAAGACTGAACAAAGGTAATGATTTTTGTGAAAAATTTTCTTACATTTGGAGAAAATTGGACACGATGGAGAGTACGAGCAATCTTGAACGGCTTTCTGGCTATCTTATTCTCGCGGGAGTACTCGCGGTAGTAGCCGCCCTGTGCTGGTATTTCAGCAGCGTGCTGATCTATATCGTTCTGGCGCTGGTCGTGTCGCTGATCAGCAAACCCCTGATGCGCCTGCTTTCCCTCGTGAAGATCAAAGGGAAGTCCGCGCCGGACTGGCTGCTGGCCCTTCTTTCCATCGTCATTGTCGTCGGCGGCCTCTTCTGGGTGGTCACCCAGGTCGTCCCGGTGGTCGTGGGCATTATCAACGAGGCTTCCCTTTTCAATGACATGAAGATCCTGGACGAGAATATCAACGCGGCGGTCAACGGCTGGGTTGTGGGGACCTTCCCGAGTCTGGGAAAGGACTATGATGCCATCGACGTCATTTTCAATTATCTCAAGAACGCCACGGCCGATTTTTCGATTGCCGGATTGCTGGGTTCGGTGGCGTCCGTCGTGGTGGATCTGGCCATCGGCATTTTTGCGGTCATGTTCATTTCCTTCTTCTTCGTAAAGGATGAAAACCTGTTTTCCAATATGATTGCCGCCCTGGTTCCGGACCGGATCGAAAAGTCCGTGGTGGAAGCCATCCGGGATATCGAGCACCTGCTCTCCCGCTATTTCGTGGGCCTGCTGTTGGAAATGCTGGGGGTGGCCGTTCTCAATTTCCTCGGTCTGTGGCTGATAGCCCGTATCGGTCCCAGTTACGCCCTCGGTATCGCCTTTATCGCGGGCATCCTCAATATTATTCCCTATGTGGGCCCCATTCTCGGGGAAGTGCTGGGGACGCTTCTGTGCATGGCGTTGAAACTGGGTGCCGGCGTGGGACTGGATGTCAATATCTGGGTCTTCGCCCTGGTTGTGCTGGTCATTATGCTTACAGTGCAGCTGGTCGATAATTTCGTCCTGCAGCCCATCATTTATTCCACCAGCATCCAGGCTACGCCGCTGGAGATATTTATCGTTATGCTCCTGGCGGGGCATATGGGCGGCATCGTCGGTATGCTGGCTGCGATTCCCGGCTATACGGTGGTCCGTGTCATGGCCGGCCGTTTCTTCTACCACAAGAAAATCGTTCGGCGACTGATGCCCGATTTGGAAAAAGAAGTTCACGAATAATAACCATTTAATTAAAAACCATCATGAGAACAAGTTCATTTTTCGCTTTGCTGACCGGCCTCGCCGCCGGAGCCGTTCTGGGCGTCCTCTTCGCCCCCGAATCCGGAGAGAAATGCCGCAAGAGAATCAAGAGAGCGGCGGAAGACTGCCTGGATGCGGCGAAGGAAAAAGCCGAGGAAATCGCCTCCGAGATTGAGGCTGAGGTCAAGAAAGCCACCAGCGCGAAAGAAAATGAGTAGGCTTACCGATCCGGCAGACGAACTGATTCAAAGCACCCGCGGCTACGTAGACGCGCAGCTGGACAAGGTGAGACTGGATGCGGTGAAGGGCTTTTCCAGCGGGACGTCCGCACTTGCGGTCATTTTGCTGATTCTCTTTGTCGCCGGCGCCCTGCTGTCCGCCTTGTCCTTCGCCGGTATCCTGTTCCTGGGTGAGTTGATGGGGAGTTACGCCCTGGCCGCCCTGTCGGTTGCGGGCGCCCTGCTGCTGATTCTCCTGCTGCTGGTTCTGCTGCGCGAAAAGCTCCTCAGGGGCTGTTTCGTCTCGCTCTTTGCCAAGCTGTTCTTTTCCGACAAGGACGGCGAAAAACTGACGGGCTGGAATAAACTCGAAAAGGCGTCCACGCAGACGCAAGCGCGCATCGACGCGGGCAGCGCGGACGTCTCCAAGGCCTATGACCGGGTCCGGACGTTCTATACCCCCGACAACCTGCTCAAGGAAGGCCTGTATGAACTGACCCCTTACCTGATTTCTCTGATTTTCAGGAGGAAGAAATAGAAACACTAAGACAAAACTCTCTATGAAAAGAGTTCCCCTGTTGGCAGGACTGCTCCTGCTGACTTTATCCTGCGCCAAGGAAGCGGCGGAGTCCACGACGATATCCGGAAAGGAGTCGTCAGAAATGACGACCATCCGGGTCGTGATGCCTGAAGAGGCTTATGGGAAAGTGAGCCTGAATGATGACGGGACGGCGCTCAAGGTCGCCTGGGAGGCTTCCGACAAACTTCGGATCTTCTCTGGAGACAATTCCGTGCAGTTCTCCCTCAGCCGGATTATTTCGGATCATGAGGCGGAATTCTCCGGTCCGACGATTTCCGGCAGTTCCTTCGACATTCTCTATCCCGGCACCTATGAGAGCGTGCAGGAGGCGGAGGATGACACGTTTACGCCCACGCAGGAGGGGAACGCCAGCACGGCGCATCTTCGCTACAAGGCGTTGCTCAAAGGCGTGGATGCCTACGGAGAAATTGCCTTCAGCAGCGCTTGGGCCTCTTCCCACGGCGGCAGCCTCAAACAGGCGGCGGCCCTCAAACTGAAAACTCAGTTGCCTGTGGGGGTGAGCACCCTCAAGAAAGCCGGCATCAGCCTGAGGGGAAAGAACTATTCCCTGCCGCTGAGCAACGTGGACGTTTCCGCTTCAGACCAGACGCTGACGGCCTACCTGATGCTGCCCTGGGATGACATTTCACTTCCTGCCGGGAGCGTCGTACCCCTTTACGTGATGGATACGGAAGGCGAAGTTTACTCCAAATCGATTGTTCTTGACGATGCTTCCACCATTCAGACGGGGAAGATGAGCGTCTTCGGGGCCAAGGGCCTCACCATCCAGGACTTTGCCGGCGGCGACGGGTCTGCGGAAAATCCCTACCTGATTGCCAATGCCCGCCAGCTGAACAACATGCATGGGGTCATGACGGACGGGACTTTCAACGCCTTCCGTCTGTTGGAAGACATCGACGCCTCTTCCGTTACCAACTGGGCCCCGCTCAATACGGCGAGCGGGTTCAGCAAGGCCATGGATTTCAACGGGGACGGACACGTCATTTCCTCGCTCACATCCACAGGGGCCACCTATGCCAGTTTCAGCGGCGTTTTGAACGGTACGATTCGGGACGTCAGCTTTGACGGCGCAACCATCAGTCACGATTCCAAAATCGGGGTGGTGGGCGGTTTTATCGGCACCAGCGGCATCGTCGGTAACTGTACCAACGTCCACGTTATGAATTCCTCCGTGACGATTCCCAACTCGAACGGTGTATGGGCCGGCGGCTTTGCCGGAGAAATCAATACGACCGGTACAATCAAGGACTGTTCTGTTGGAAACACCAGCGTTTCTTCCCAGACTTTTGTGGGAGAATTCGCCGGTCTCGTCCGCTCCCAGGCTGCCCTAATTGAAAACTGCCGTACCTACGGTTTCACCCTTTCCAACAATGCCGTTCCCGAGGAGACGAGGGGACTGGGCGGCTTTGTCGGAGGTTGCATTTCCTCAGCCACTTCTTTTATCGGTTGTCACGTGGACGGGAACGTATCCCTTTCCACGACTTCCGCCAAGATTGCCACCGGCGGCTTTATCGGTTACAACAGCGCCGCCGCCGTATTTGAGGACTGTTATGTTGTGGGAACGGAATCCGCGCCCGTTCAGTTGAACGGAAAGGCGGAAACCGGCGGTTTTGTCGGTTTCAACACCAGTCCGAGCGGAACGGCAGGAGCGACGTTTACCGGCTGCTCGGTGACGGGCCTGCTCGTGGAAGGATATTCCAAACTGGGCGGTTTTATGGGCTACGGCCATATCAGCGGCTATGAGGTGCCTTCCATCCTGACCAATTGCGTCGTGGACGGAGTGACCGTGAACCAGAAACTCTCCAGCGCCAGCGGTTCCGTCCATACCGGCGGTTTTGCCGGTACCACCGGCCAGGCGCTTTCCTTCATCGGCTGCACCGTGAGCAGAACCAACGTCAGCGCGACGCAGGCTGCGGTTCAGAATGTGGGCGGTTTTATCGGCTGTACCACCTATGCGGGAGCCAACTTTCAGAACTGTTCGGTGGACAGGAATTGTTCCGTGACGGCTAAGGCCAACAGCGTCGGCGGTTTCGTGGGCTGGGCGTATGTGCCCGATGCTTACAAGTCCTGTTCTTCTGCGGCTACGGTTGTGAACCAGGCACAGGGACAGTATACCGGCGGTTTTGTCGGCCACGCTTCGGCATCCGCATCTTTCGCATCCTGTATCGCCAGCGGAAATGTCACTTCCGCCTATACCTATGCCGGAGGCTTCGTGGGCTACGCGGAGGCATCCTCTTATACTTCCTGCGCGTATGAAGGAGGACAACTGACGATTACGGCCAGTGGCACGAATGCCCAGTGCGGCGGCTTTGCCGGTTCCGTAGTGACGGATGTCCGTTTTGAGGATTGTCACGTGGCGAACGCCGTTGTGGACGCCCCTTCTGCGGGCCGTATCGGAGGCTTCGCCGGCCAGCTGGGGCTGAATTCCAGCGGAGTAAACAATATTTCCCTTTCTTTCTGCTATGTGCATCAGACCCAGGTGGATGGCAAGGACAATACCGGTGGCTTCGTGGGCGTGCAATACGCCGACGTCACCCGCAGCTATGTCTCGGGAGGAAAAGTGACCGCCCACGCCGCGCAGTGCGGCGGCTTCAGCGCCTTTGTCCAGAACGGGAATATCTTCTATTGTTATACGACGGCCCAGGTGGACGGCGGAAGTTATACGGATGTCGGCGGTTTTGTAGGTCATCTTTATACGGCCCAAATCCAGAACTGTTACAGCAGCGGTGCGCAGAGCGGAAGCGGAACGAGCCGGGGCGCCTTTGTGGCAGTATGCCAGCGAGCGAACGGCGGCATATCCGACTGTATCGCCTGGGAGGGGAGCCTTCCCTTCTGTGCAACCAATACGGTGGGTGCCACGCTGACTGACTGCTATGCGGGGACCGGAACCGGTTCGGCCACGACGGTTTCCCTGATGGCAAAGACCCAGTCCTGGCCTGAAACGGTCTGGGATCTGTCCGGCAGCCTTCCTGTCCTGATTCCCGGCATCGTCCAGATTCCCGCCATCTTTGTCGGGGACAGCATTACCTGGCAGTGGGCCCGAGTCAGCAAGAATGACGCTCAGTCGACCATTATCTCCGCGACGAACGGCCAGTTGGGCAATGAACCGCTTCCGGATTATATGACCCTGAGTGGAAGTACGATTACCACCCGTTTCCGTCCCTTCTTCTTCTCCTCACACGGTTATATCGACAAGGGAATCAGCGGACAGAACAGTACGCAGATGCGCGAGCGTTTCTACAAGGATGTCATCGTCCATCACCCCCGCATCTTCGTGCTGATGTGTGGAACCAACGACCTGGCCCAGGGCGTGGCTCCTGCCACCATTCAGGATAACATCCGCTTTATGGCGGACAGCGCGAGAAAAGCCGGTATCAAGGTCGTGCTCTGTTCCATTACGCCCTGCAACGGCACATACAGCCGCCTGAATCCCAAAAACAAAGGCCCGCATATCATCTCGATGAACGAGTGGATACAGCAACATTGCAATGAGAACGGTTATTCCTGGTGCAACTACTGGGAGAAACTTGTGGCCGGAGATGGGGATGTAGCCAATACGGATGACATCGGCCTGGGCTTGAAGGACGCCTATCGTCTCTACGACGACCTGCATCCCGGCCCGGCCGCCTATATCGTAATGGAAAGTGTCATCCAGCCGATTCTGGAGGCGCTGCTGGAGGAAGATGTCCCGAAGATATCCGGCGGTGCCACCCTCCCGGATATGGGTGGGAACGATATCGCCCTGGAGCTCTAGTCAGGAAATCAAAGATTCGTGCGGCGGCCGCTTAGTCGCCGTACGGATCACCCTCCTGCCAATCCTGCTGGAGGTCGCCGTGACGGTTGGTGCAGTGGTCGTAGATGGCCTCACGCTGCTTGTCGTCAATGCTTCCCCACCAGACGGTGCAGGCAGGATAAAGGACTTTGCTCTCATCGACGGCCTGGCCGGGATTCGCTTTGCTCAGGGCTTTGCGCGCGATGCGCTCTTTGCGGGAAATCGGCAGGGAGGCCCACCAGGCGTCAAAATCAATCTTTTCCATATCAGTAGCTTTTTGCAAAGATAATAATTCCTAGTAATTGTAGTAGTTGTCCACATTCATCGGCGTGAGGATGTCCATATGCACGAAGTTGTTGCGCATCGTGGGACGTTTCCGCTGGATGACGCAGGTGGCGAAATCCTGCAGGGCCTTGTAGGACTGCGTGGCGGTGTGGCGCGTAACCAGCGTGTCGATGAGCCCTTCCCGCAGGCATTCCATATTGGCGTACAGGTCGTCGAAGCCCAGGACGATGCGCTTGGGGTCGGGATGGGCGCGAAGATAATCCCGGAGCAGGAAAATACGCGAGTTGGTCATCGTCATCAGGTGGACGTGGGGATGTTCGCGGAAAAAGTCTTCCAGCAGGCGGATGTTCTCTTCCGGCTGTTCCGGCTTGATAAAGACGGTATGAATGTGGCAGGCGGGGTGGTAGTCTTCCATGTAATCGGCGAAACCGTGGCGCCGGGGCCGGTTGGTATCCACTCTGTGGATGAGGTCGAATTCCACGCGGACCAGAAGCAACTCCTTGGGCTCCAGATGGTTGGTCAGCAGGGCGGCCCCCAGTTTCCCGCACTTGTAGGAGTCGATGCCGTAGAAGAGGGTGTAGTTCAGGTCGTCAATCTTGGAATCGATGAAGGCATAGGGGGTGTCTTCCTGTTCCAGGCTGAGGGCGAAGGCGATGGTCTCTTCGGGGAAAATGGCGTTGAGGATAACCCCGTCGGGCTTTTCTTCCAGCACATCTTCACAGGCGTGCACGAAAGAATCTACGTCGAGAATGTTGTAGGTATGGACGCGGAGATCGATGTTGGAGCCGGAAAAGGTCCGGGCCGCATCGAGGAACCCCTTATTGATATCGTCCCAATAGTCTCCGCTTTTGAATTCGGGAATGATGACGGAAAATAGGTTCAGCTTGCGGGAGGCCAGGCTGGAGGCGTTGGCGTTGGGCGTATAGTGGAGCTGCGCAATGGCTTCCATGACTCGTTGCCGCGACGCTTCGCTGAAGCGTCCGCGTCCGTAAATCACCCGGTCCACCGTGCCCCGGGAAACCCCTGCCTTCTCCGCCACGTCGAAGACGGTGGCCGCCTTTTTCTCGTTTCGCTGCATGCTTTTTCAGAAATAATTCCTAAAGTTAGCAAATATTTCCGGAAAATTTTGTTTTTCTGCCCGCTTGAGCGTAAATTTGGACAAAATTCTGAGTCTTATGAAAATTCTGAAGTTTACTCCACTGCTGATGAGCGTCGTCTGGGGTGGCGAAAAAATCGCCCCGTACAAGGGCCTGAAGACCGAACAGGACCATATCGGTGAGAGTTGGGAACTGAGCGGCGTGCCGGGCAAGGAAACCCTCGTTTCGAAAGGGGAGTACAAGGGCCGCAGCGTTTCTTCCCTGGTGAAGGAGTTCAAGGGAACGCTCGTCGGCGAAAAAGTTTATGCCAACACGGGGGATGAATTCCCCTTGCTGATCAAGTTCATCGACGCGCAGGCGGATCTCTCGATCCAGGTGCATCCGGATGACAAACTGGCCGCCGCGCGCCACAATGGTTCCAAGGGCAAGACCGAGATGTGGTATGTCGTGGGTGCCGGTGAAGGCGCGCACCTGCTTGCCGGACTGACGAAGTCCATCACGCCCGAAGAATATGCTTCGAAGGTGGAGGACGGCAGCATTACGGAGGTGCTAGCCCGCTACGAGGTGAAGCCCGGCGATGTGTTTTTCCTTCCCGCCGGCCGCATTCACGCCATTTGCGGGGGCTGTTTCATCGCCGAAATCCAGCAAACTTCCGACATTACCTACCGCATCTACGACTACGGCCGTCTCGGCCTGGACGGCAAGCCCCGCCAGCTCCACACCGAGGAAGCGAAGGACGCCATCGACTATACGGTCTATCCCGACTACCGCACGGCCTATACGCCGAAGAAAGACGCGGCGGTCGAGGTGGTGTCCTGTCCTTATTTTACCACTTCCGTCCTCGATCTGGACAAACCCTTCGAGGAAGACCTCTCCGGGCTGGATTCCTTTGTCGTGGTGATGTGCCTGAGCGGCGCCGCCCGCGTGGCGACCGAAGAAGGGGAGGTGAGCGTGCGCCAGGGAGAGACCCTGCTCGTTCCCGCCAGCGCGCAACGCCTGAGCGTACAGCCGGAGGGGAGCGTCAAGCTGCTGACTTCCTGCATCCGATGAGTTTTCGCGACTACTAATGCGGCGTTTTCATTCGTTGTAAACATTTGAAAATGAGGAGGCAACCAGCCTCCTTATTTTTTACCCGCTACTAATTGGACGAAGGGCCTTGTTTTTTTCCCTGTTGCCGGATAAATTTGTGAAAACGAAACACGACCGTTTCTACCCTTTATGAAGAAGCAAAGCTACGCCGCCCCCCGGGCCTTTCCCCTTCTGCTGCAGACGGAAGGGATGCTCCTAATCCAGTCGGAGGAAGTCACCCCCGGCTATGACCAGTACCACCAAGGTTCCGGTGGATACTACGATATTTTCGACTTTTTGGACAATGGTGAATATTAATGGCCTGACGGTATGAAAAAGATGCTTCGATTTACCGCGATGGCGGCCGTAGCGGCCCTCACGCTCTTCTCCTGCCAGAAGGAGATGGAAGACTCCGCTTCCGGACAGGCAAAACAATCCGGCGCAGGCGCCTATCGGGTCTGCGTCGAAGTGCCCGTTCCCGAGTCGGAGAAAACCTCCCTGGGAACCTATCAGGGACACGATTATGTCGTCCTCTGGGGATTGCAGGAACAGATGATGCTGGCGGTTACCGCCGGCAGTTCGAGCGTGTTCGCCTCTTCGCAGGCGACGGACGCTTTCGACGGACGCGCCCACGCCAGTTTCGACTTCACCGTCGATCCCCCGGCGGCTTCTTCCTATCTCTATCAGGGGATTTATCCCGCCGGCGCCGTCCTTTCCGAAGGCAATACCGATCCTTCGGCATTCAAGGTCCGCCTGCCCGATCAGCAGCAGGCTACGGCCGCGTCCTACGACCCTTCCGCTTTCGTGATGATCGCCCGTCCGGAGTCTTTCGACAGCCGGGCCACTCGCTGGCAGGCGTCCTTCCGCCGCGCGACCGCGCTCAACCGGATTGCGCTGCACAACCTTCCCGAAGGCGTGTCCTTCTCCCGGGTGGACGTCATCGCTCCCGAGGAGTATCCCCTCGCCGGCGTGCGCAGTTTTAATCTTTCGACCGGGGAGAGCGGCAGCGTTACCGAAGGCGTCTCCTTCGTCTCCCTGCGCTACGCCGAGGCGATCGAGGGAGGAAGCGACCTGACGCTGTGGTTCCCTTCCTGGCCCGTGAGCATCGCCGTGGGAAAGAAACTGACCTTTGTCGCCTATACCGACGGCACGGGTGAGAACAAGAAAACCTATACCCGGGAGATTACCGTGGCCGGCAGCCCGATCGTCTTTGACGAGGGCAAAATCAACACCCTCGGCGTGGATATGGCCCAGGCCCAGGTGGCTACCCTCTATTTTTCCGGCGGCAAGGGTACTGCGGCAGAGCCCTGGCTCATCGCCACGGAGCAGGACCTTGTCGATATGGCCGCCTTCGTGGCCCACACGGAAGACGCATACCTGCACTTCCAGTCGGATTGCTACCGCCAGGTCGCCGACATCGATTTCGGCGGCGGTACGCTCCCCTGCATCGGCAACAGCAACGCCGCTTCGCCCTACTCTTTCTTCAAGGGTGTTTACGAGGGCAACGGCTTCAAGGTGAGCAACGTCGTCATCTCCAACCCCAATTCCAACAAGGCGCACGGTTTCTTCGGCTACCTCGACGGGAACGCGCACATCGATGCGCTGGTGCTGGAGAATGCCAGTATCTCTTCGACGACCTGGAACGACGGCCTGATAGCCGGCTGCGTCCAGAGCACCTCCACCGCGGTGATCGAAAACTGCCGTGTAACTGGCGGCTCGGTCAGCGCCGCGCACGAGAGCGTTGGCGGCCTGGTCGGAAAACTGATGGCGGGCACCGTCCGAGGCTGTTCCTTCCAGGGAGCGGTGGCGGCGACCAACGCGGCCAAGAACGGTTGCGGGGGCATCGTGGGCTATTCCTCGGGCGTCTCCTGCCAGATCGAAGACTGCCATTTCTCCGGCACGGTCAGCGGCGCAGGCCAGTATGTCGCCGGCATCGTGGGCAAGCAGGACGGCGGAAAGATCCTCTCCTGCACGGTCAGCGGAGCGCAGACGCAGGTCTCGGGCGATCTGGACTTCGTGGGCGGTGTCGTGGGCTACGTGACCAACAACTCCAATTACCGTGCGATCGAAGGATGCGCGGTAAACTGCCTGAGGGTGCGCGGCACGCGCGGTTGTGTCGGCGGCCTGATCGGCGACATCGAAGCGCCGGCGACGGTCAACCGCTGCACGGCCCGCTGCGACGTCGTCAATGAAACCTCCGGCAGCGACTCCAACGACAAAGGTTGTGTCGGCGGCCTGATCGGACAGATCTACGACAACGCCAAGACGATGGTCATCGCCAACAGCAGCTTTACCGGCGGGACGGTGTCCAACACCGCCAGCGTGAAAGGCAATGTGGGCGGCCTCGTGGGCAATGCCAACGTGAAGGTGATGAATTATGTGACGATCTTCAACTGTTGTTCCTATCCCACCGGGGTGAGCAGCGGCACGAGCAACCAGAATATCGCCGGCATCGCGGGCTACGCTTCGGACGTTGTCATCCGCAACTGCTACAGCGCGACGCCCTATACCGCCTATACCTTCAACGGAGGCGTCATCAGCCCCGGATCGGACCAGTCCAACGGCTGTATCTACGGATGGCTGCGCGGCAGCACTTCCGGAGAGGCCCTCTCGGCGGTCATCAAGGATGCCTACTGGATTTCCGGTTTCAAGGCGGGCCGTTCCTCCGGCAGCTATACCTATACGAAGAGCGAGCAGCAGCTCTCCGACGCGCAGATGAGAAACTCCGGCATCGTGATCCGTCCTTCCACGGCCGCTTCCTATGCCAGTTTCGTCGAGGCGCTCAACGCTGCCGCCTCCGACTGGGCGGCGAATCCGCCCGCCGCCGTAGAGGCCCTCACCTGGGTGGTCGGCCCTGACGGATACCCCCTGCCGACGGGTCCTGCCGCCGATGCGGGCACGGCCAAGTTGCGCGTCTCCATCCTCGGCGACTCCATTTCCACCTACCAGGGTTATACCCCCTATCCGAGCAATTACCAGTATCCGAATGCATCCTACGCGGATTTTACCAGCGTCACGCAGACCTGGTGGCACCAGCTGATCTATCAGAAAATGGATAACGCCTGTCTGGAAGTGAACTCTTCCTACACCGGCACCTGCGTCCAGGAGACGACGGACAAGGGCCACCCCGGACTGGGATTCCTCCATCGCTATGCCGAACTGGGCGATCCCGATTTGATCTTCATCAACGGCGGCACCAACGATTCCTGGAGCTATCATCTGCCGGTCGGCACGCTGGACTTTTCGCTGGCGACCTCGGCGCTGGACGAATATCAGTTCGCCCAGGCTTATGACAAGCTCATCCGCCTGATGAAGCAGAAATATCCGAAGGCCCAGATCGTCTGCGTCATCGGCGACTGCGTGATGGATGCCCAGTACAGCGCTTACGCCCAGGTGATCCGTGACGTGTGCGACCACTACGGACTGGAATATGCCCAGGTGACCTTTGCCGACCGCTCCGCCTCCACCTACGACAGCGTCCATCCCAACCCCTCCGGAATGACGCAGATGGCCGATCAGATCTGGGATGCCGTCGGTTCGTCGGTCAATCCGATCCCGGACCTGAGCGCAAGGGTGGTCACCGTTTCCAGCCCCCGGATGAAGATTTATTTCCCCGCCACGCAGAGGAAAACCTGCCGGATGGTGATCGCCTGTCCGGGCGGCGGCTATTCCTCCATCCCCGGTGCGGACGGCTATGAGGGCGCTTATTACAAGGACCTCTTCAACGAGGCCGGCTATGCCCTGGCCGTGCTCTACTACACCCTTCCGGGCGGCGACAGCTCCAAGCCCACGGGGGATATCGAGGCGGCCCTGAATCTGGTGCGCGAAAAGGCTTCGCGCTGGTACGTCGATCCCGACAAGGTCGGCGTGATGGGCTTCTCGGCCGGCGGCCACCTGGCTTCCTGGGCCGCCACCCACCTGAGCGGAAACGCCCGGGCCGATTTCCAGGTCCTCTTCTATCCCGTCATCACGATGGGGGACGGTACCCACGCCGGTTCCCGCAACAACCTGCTGGGGAGCAGCCCCAGCGCTGCGCAGATCGACGCTTTCAGCAACCAGAACCACGTGACCTCCTCCACCCCCCGCACGTTCCTGACCTACGCCTCGAACGATACGACCGTTCCGGCCGCGCAGAACGGAGGGACCTATTATTCGGCG
This sequence comes from Bacteroidales bacterium, assembly GCA_017961345.1. Lineage (GTDB taxonomy): Bacteria > Bacteroidota > Bacteroidia > Bacteroidales > UBA932 > Cryptobacteroides. The sequence goes on from JAGCXP010000032.1 coordinate 26,844, forward strand.
CTCTCGACTTCGGGCGTTCCCGTGACGCGTTGTGTATACGAAAACGTGTCCAGGCCGCACGGCTGGCACTGGGGTCAGTTCATCTTCGACGGCGTGAGCCAGAGCGACGGTACCCGTTTTGAGTACCTGGACGATGTCCTGGGCAAGTTGAGCGCCTGGCTGAAATCTTTCTGATTCTTCGGAGAATTTCTGTGCGCAAATTCAAAAGAGTTTCGTATCTTCGCACAGAATATAAAATCTCCGACAAATGATAGAGAAAGCGAAAGAACTGGTCGATGGCGTCAAGGGCAGGATGTCCGATGCCGTGAAGTTCCTCGAAGAGGACCTCAAGACCTACCGTGCCGGCAAGGCCAATCCTATGGTTTTCAACAATGTAATGGTCGATTACTACGGCTCTCTGATGCCGGTTGGCCAGGTGGCTTCCATCACGGTGCCCGATGCCAAGACCATCGTGATCCAGCCCTGGGAGAAGAAGATGATTCCCGTTATCGAGAAGGCGATCATCGATGCCAACATCGGCTTTACGCCGCAGAACAACGGCGAGAGCATCCGCTGCAACGTTCCGCCCCTTACCGAAGACCGCCGCAAGGAACTCATCAAGAAGGCGCACGCAGCCGGCGAGAACGCCAAGGTCGTGATCCGCAACGCCCGCCGCGATGTGATCGACGCCCTGAAGAAGCTCCAGAAGGAAGGCCTGTCCGAAGATATGGAGAAGGATCAGGAAGGATCGGTACAGAAGGAAACGGACGCCGCCGTCAAAAAAGTGGACGAGTTGATCGCCGCCAAGGAGAAGGATATCCTCACGGTATGATTTCTTCCGAAGACGCGCCTGCTTTTCCCCTCTGTGCCACGATAGGAATCATCGGTACGGGCCTCATCGGAGGCTCGATGGCCCTTGATATCAGACACGCAGGCCTCTCCTCCGCCCTTTTGGGAACCAACCGCCGCCCCGAAAGCAGCGCCGAAGCCCTGCGTCTGGGGCTGATCGACCGGGCGGTCTCCCTTGAAGAACTGCTTTGCGAAAGCGAGCTGATCCTGCTCTGCATTCCCGCCGGCGCCGCCGCGAAGATGCTGCCCGGCATCCTGGACCGCATCGGCGAGCGGATCCGGAGCGCCTCTGCTTCGGATCGTCCGCAGCCCGTCGTGCTCGATGTGTGTTCCGTCAAGGGCGTGATCGTGGACGCCGTCAAGGGACATCCTTTCCGCGGCCGCTATGTGGCCGGTCATCCGATGTCCGGTACCGAATACAGCGGCCCCTCGGCCGCCCGGGAGGATCTGTTCCGCGGCAAGGCGGGCATCCTCTGCGACGCCGAAGACTCCGATGCGGATGCCGTGGCGCTCGTGGAACGGCTCTATGACGCCCTCGGAATGCGGACCGTCCGGATGGACAGCGCCTCCCACGACGTCCACACGGCTTATGTGTCCCATCTTTCCCATGTACTGTCCTTCGCATTGGCGCTGACGGTCCTGGAGAAGGAGAAAGACGACAAACATATTTTCGACCTGGCTTCCGGCGGCTTTTCCTCCACGGTCCGGCTCGCCAAAAGCAATGCGGACATGTGGGTTCCCGTCTTCTCGCAAAACCGTAAAAATCTCCTCGGGGTGATGGACGCGTACCTGGCCCGCCTGCAGGAATTTCGCAGTGCCGTCGAGGCGGATGATGCCGATGCGATGCGCTCCCTGATTGAGGCGGCGAACAAGATTCGCCGCATTATCAAATAATTTTGCTAACTTTGCCCGTCCTAAAAACGAAAACTATGGTGATAGATCACAAGGCCCATCCCTGGCACGGAATCACGCCGCTCCTGGACAAGAAAGATGAAGTGAGGGCTTTCATTGAAATCGTCCCCACCGATACGGTCAAATATGAGGTGGACAAGACCTCCGGTTATCTGTCCCTCGACCGTCCCCAGAAATTTTCCAACATCGTACCGTCCCTTTACGGCTTCATTCCCCAGACCCTCTGCGGCCCGAAAATGGCCGAACTGGCCAATGCCGTGCTGGCCCGCTACAATGTTGAGGGCGACGGTGACCCATTGGATATCTGCGTGTTGACCGAGAAAGACGTGACCCATGGTGACATCATCGTCAAGGCCCGTCCCATCGGCGGACTGCGTTTGCTGGACCACTACCAGAGCGATGACAAAATCATCGCCGTCCTTGAGAACGACGCCCTCTACGGCGAGATGAAGGATATTTCCGAACTTCCGAAGGAGATTTCCCGCCGCCTGATCCATTATTTCACGACCTACAAGGATATCCCCGGTGAGAACACCAAGCGTATGGAGTTCGTCGGCCTGTACGATGCCGCGACCGCCTGGGATGTCATCCGTCGTTCGATGGAGGATTATCAAAACTATCTGAAGGAAAATGAGTAAGGAAAGCCTAAGGGCACATTTGCGGGAAATTCCCGATTTCCCCGTCCCTGGCATTCTGTTCTACGATGTGACCACCCTCTTCAAGGACCCAGTCTGTCTGAAGGAGATGGTGGATTTGCTATACGAACATTATAAAGACAAGGGAATCACAAAGGTCGTGGGCATCGAGTCCCGCGGCTATATCCTCGGCCCCGCGCTGGCTCTTCGCCTCGGCGCCGGCTTCGTGATGGCGCGCAAGCCGGGTAAACTTCCTGCGGACAAGATTTCCGAATCCTACAGCAAGGAGTACGGTGTCGACAGGATTGAAATGCACTGCGACGCCATTACTCAGGACGACGTGGTCCTGCTGCACGACGATCTGCTCGCCACGGGAGGAACCTTCGCGGCGGCCTGCCGCCTGGTCGGAAAATTTTCTCCCAAGAAGGTCTATATGGGGTGCGTCATCGATATCTGCGACTTGCCCCGCGTGAAGGAATTTCCGCTCGACGTGGAACTGTACAGTCTTTTGCAACTCTCCGAGACGGGGGATATGAAGGCCCTCGGCCTCAAAAAATAGTGTTATCTAAAATTTTCCATACTATGAAAAAAACGATTCTTTCCCTGCTGGGCGTCTGCGCGTTTGCCCTTTCCGCTTCCGCTGCTTCCGCCTCTTCGCAGGAGCAGCCCTCCACCATGGGCAACGGTGCGACCAACCTGCAGGTCTTCTATGATTTCGGCGGGGACCGCCGCTGCGTGACGACCACCGTCAGCGGTTTTTACAACGACCCCTGGGGCAACACCTTTTTCTTTGTCGATCACGACTATAACCCCGTGGGCTCCAAACTCAATCCGGACACAGGCTTGACCCCCGTGATGAAATTCATCAGCGGTACCTACTGGGAGATCGAGCGTTGCCTGAACTTCTGGCAGAACAGCCCGGTCGGCGGCCTGAGCGTCCATCTCGAGTATCAGGGCGGCGTTTACAGCAAATATGGCATCAACCACGCCTTCCTTGTCGGTTTGGATTACTTTCTCCACAGCAAGGATTTCAAGAATACCTTCAACTTCAAACTTCTCTACAAGAATATCCTGTATGACGACGGCTACTGGGGCCGGTTCGATCCCATGGGGCTGCCCGTTTGGGAAAAAGGACACCAGAGCGTCGTTCCCCTTCAGTTTACCTTCGTGTGGGGGATGCGGGACCTGTTCGGCGTCCAGGGCCTGAGTTTCAACGGCTTCCTCGATGTCTGGGGCCAGGAGCACTATGTCGCTCCCAGAAAATGGACCAGCGACGGCTTTGAAATCACCGGTCCCGATGAACTCTCCCACGTTGTGATGATCACCGAGCCGCAGATCTGGTATTCCGTCGGACAGCACTTCGGCTGCCCCAACCTCAATGTCGGTACCGAAATCGAACTGTCTGTCAACTTCGGCGGGGCCAAAGGCTTCTGGTGCCGTCCCTGTCTCGGTCTTAAATGGGTGTTTTAGCATAAACCATTGAAAAATACCAGTCTCTCCGCTCCCCATAAATAGGGGAGACGGTCGCGTACGAGACTGGTATTTTCCAATTTTAATTTAAATTTGAATATGAATGGGTTGTTGAATATAGTGTTCGGATTCGATTCCGCAAAGCAGGATGTCCGGACAGAAATTGTCGCCGGCATCACGACTTTCCTGACGATGGCGTATATCCTCGCTGTCAACCCGTTGATTTTCAGCGCAGTCCCGGATATGCCCCAGGGCAGTGTCTTTACCGCCACCGCGCTGGCCTCTATCGTAGCGACCCTCGTGATGGCCTTCTATGCGAAGAAACCGTACGCGCTCGCGCCCGGTATGGGCCTGAACGCCTACTTCGTCTATACGGTCTGCCTGGGAATGGGATATAGTTGGAAACTGGCTCTCACCGCTGTGTTGCTGGAAGGGTTGCTGTTTATCATCCTGACCGTCACCAAGGTGCGCAGCTGGCTGATGAACGCCATTCCCTCCTGCCTGAAAAAAGCCGTCGGTGCCGGTATCGGCCTGTTCATTGCGTTTATCGGTCTTCAGCACGCGGGAATCATTGTTGACAACCCCGAAACCCTCGTGAGTCTGGGCAATCTGACCGAGGGTAAGGCGCTGCTGGGCGTTATCGGTCTGGTGATTATCGGAATGCTGCTGACGCTGAAGGTCCGCGGAGGACTCCTTCTGGGCATCCTTCTGACCGCCATCGTGGGACTGGTGATCAAAGATCCGTCCACGGGCGAACCCCTGACGCAGTTTCACGGCATGATGTCCATGCCGGATAGCGTAGGCCCCATCTTCTGCCAGTTCCAGTGGGACCAGGTGTTTACGCTGGATATGCTGCTGGTGATTTTTTCCTTCCTTTTCCTGGATATTTTCGACACGATGGGCACGGTCATAGCTGTGAGCCAGAAGGCCGGGTATGTGGATAAGAACGGCAATATCCCGGGGGCGGAGAAGGTCTTCATGGCCGATGCCGTCGGCACCGTCTGCGGCGCTTGTCTGGGAACTTCCACCACCACGACCTATGTCGAGAGTACGGCCGGCGTGAGTGCCGGCGGCCGCGGAGGGCTCACCGCCTTCACCGTGGCAGTCTGCTTCATCCTCGCCCTGTTCTTCTCTCCGATTTTCCTCGCCATTCCCGGTGCCGCTACGGCGCCTGCGCTGATTGTGGTGGGAATGATGATGATGCAGCCCATCGGAGAGATTGACTGGAGCAACTCCCGCGAGGCTGTTCCCGCCTTCCTCTGCCTGGTGCTGATTCCCCTGACCTATTCCATCTCCGATGGTATCCTGCTCAGCGTAATCGCCTATGTCTTGTTAGAAGCCCTCTCCGGTAAGTATCGGGAGATCAGCCCGGTGATGTGGGTTCTTGCCGTCCTTTCCATTCTCAAATACATATTCTTATAGGGATGACGCTCGGATCCATCACGCAGGCGCTCGAAAATCTGGCGCCGCTTTCCTGGCAGGAAGAGTATGACAACAGCGGCCTGCAACTCGGGCTCTTCGATGACAAAGGGGCTCCCCTGGGAAGTGATGCGACCGTTTCAGGTATCCTGCTGTGCCTGGATGTAACGGAAGCGGTGATAGACGAAGCGGTGGAAAAAGGCTGCAACCTGATTGTGTCCCATCATCCACTGCTGTTCCGTCCGCTCAAAAACGTGAGGGGAGAGGCATTCCCGCAGCGTTGTGTCGCCCGGGCGCTCCGCAGGGGTGTCGCCGTGTATTCCGCCCATACCAACCTTGACAACGCACCGGGCGGGGTCAGTTGGGAAATGGCCGGAAGAATCGGCCTTTGTGAAGTCCGGACGCTCGCGCCCCTGGAAGTTGAGGATGGTCAAGGGGCTGGAAGTGCATCAAGCGCCCCGGCTCCCGGAAGCGGAGTGCGCAGCCGTAGTGGAGTCCCCGGCAGCGGCGTCATCGGCGTGCTGCCGCAACCCCGGCCCCTCGAAGATTTTGTCGCCCGCCTCTCCGACGTGTTTTCCGCCCCCGCGCTTCGCTATTATGCTCCTTCCCATTCCGAAGGCCGTCAGAAACTCATCCGTACGGTCGCTCTCTGCGGCGGTTCCGGCGGAGAACTGGTCCGGGATGCCGTCACCGCGCACGCCGATTGTTTCGTCACCGGCGAAATCCGCTATCACGATTATTTCGAGGCGGGAGACTGTGCCCTCGTCGCCCTCGGACACTACGAGAGCGAACAGTTTACGATGGATCTGCTCTGCCGCTACTTGAAAGAAACCCTCCCCGAAATCGCAGACCGTATCTTCAAGACCGCCCTCAACACCAATCCGCTCGCGAACGGTTGAGGGAGTAATCAAGCGGCATCCAGTTCCTTCAGAAGCATGGAAGGCGTTAATGCCGGCGGAAGAACTGTTCCCTTTTGGCCGAATGCGTCTTTGATGACGAAATCACCAATATTCCGGGTAACAATATACGCGCAGTTTCCTTCAGCTGCGCAAACAGCCTGTAAAATATCCTCAAAATCCTTTCCTTCTTTCAAAATGGCCGTCTGAAATTGTTTGTCGTCCATTGAAAGTACTTCAAAGAAAGCAGACAGATATTTCAAATTTGGAATCACGACCTGCTCTCCAACAACTTTCCGGTAGATGTAAGCTACATTCGCCATCGTTAACACCGAAACGCAAATATCCAATACGCCCTTTTCCTTCCACTGTAGGAGCCGTGCACAATTTTCCCATCCTTCTCGCTCCAATAGGAGGTCAAGGATAATGTTTGTGTCCAAGAACACTCTCATTCTTTTCGACATCTTCTACTTGGATAAAAGATAGCGCAGACGGTCGTCATCAATATCCTCCAAAACGCCGCTCGTGGGCTTTGCTGATCCAACCATTCGCATAATGGCCGGACCGAACTCACCTTTCGCCGGACGCGCCGCCTCTTCCAGAATATTTTCAATCAATCGTTTCAAGGAAACATTCTGCCGTCGCGCCTCAAAAGACAACTGGTCAAACACCAGCGGATTGAGATCTATCAGTTTTCTGCGCCTTTGTGCAATCATGATATATATACTTTGTGCAAAGATATATATACTTTTTGAATTTACAAACGAGGAGCGTCCTTTTTGTCGTCGTCATGAAATAGTCCGACAGGAAGAGGGGTAACAGAGCGAGCGCCAGCACGCCGCCGCCCAGCACCGGATTGGGCAGAAAATGGGCCAAATCTCGGCCGATGAGATGCTCCAGCACCGGATCGGGCAAAAATTGGGCGAATTCTCGGCCGACCGGGTTCCGAAGTATTTGGCGATGGCGCACTACCGCAAAGCACATGCGCAAACGAGGTGGCAACGCCGCCGGCAGGAATGATAGCCGTCGGCTAAAGCAAAGGCGCTGCGCCGAGCTCGAAGGAGCGGCTCGTTTCGCGCCTTGCTTTTGCCCGAACCATTACTCGTTAGCACTTAGCTTTTACGCAGAGGTACACTTGAGAGCGGAAAATGGGCGAAATCTCGCTCGGTGAGTGCCCCGAGGTACAGATGAAAGCGGATTTTGGCCGATTTCCCGCGTTGAGATGTCCCCTGCCGTCCGCGAACGCGGCGAGCGAGCGCCAGCACGCCGCCGCCCAGCACACCTGCGCGCACAAAATGAGGACAAAAACGTCGTGGAGCTGTGCTGCAGCACGCGGCCACTTCGTTTTGAGGCTAAAAACGTCGTGGAGCAATGCTCCGAGCGAAAAAAGGGGGATGAGGAAGCGGTTGCTTGCGCGTCCGCTATTTGATTTCCACGAGTTTGACCGTCCCGGGAATGACATCTTCTTCCTGGGGTGTGAGATGGATAATCCGCTGGTTGGAACTTCCCCTGAACAGCAGATTGGTATCCCGAAGGGAGAGCACGAAGGGCCCTTCCACGAGGGTGTCGATATAGGGGAGAATCTGGCTGAGACGTTTGTCGGCGAGGACTTCCTCATAGGTGAAGCCCGTGTAGCACCAGATGGTCTTGTGGCTGCGTTCCTTGATCTTACGGGCCAGTTCCGTGAAGGCTTCCACCTGATAGAGCGGGTCGCCGCCGCTGAACGTTACATTGCTCAGCTCATCGGATAACACCAGGTCCACGAGGTCGTCCACCTCCATCTCCTTACCGCCTTTGAAATCCCAGGACTGCGGATTGTGGCAACCCTCGCAGTGGTGGGCGCAGCCGGCGCAATAGATAGAGGTCCGAAGGCCGGGGCCGTCGGCCATCGTCTGTTCGAGAATGTCAAGTACACGAATTGTCATAAGCGTTTGCAGTTGCAGCCCGGGGGCCATCTAAAATTATCGCAGCCACACTTCAGGATCCTGATGCTGCTGTCCTTTCCAAAGTTCAAAATGCAGTCGGGTGGATCCGGCGGAAGTGTCCACCACCCCGAGCGCCTGCCCGGTCTTCACCTTGGCTCCCACCTTGACAAGGGTGGATTTCATCTTGCAGTAGAAGGTGAAATAATTGCCGTGCCGAAGCATCACGCAGAGGTTGTAGCCCGGAATGACCACCACCTGGGTCACCTCGCCGTCGAAGACCGCCTTGACGCGGGCACCTTCCGCCGTGGCGATGTTGATGCCCTTGTTGAAGGGAAGTTTGACATTGGAAAAGACCGGATGGTAATACTGGCCGTATTTCTCGACCACCGTTCCGTCCACCGGCCAGGGCAGTTTCCCTTTGTTTTTGGCAAACTCTCCGTCGAGAACATAGTCCACAGGTTTCCCTTTCTTGGAGCCGTTTCCCTTTATGGCCTGAGAGACAATGCGTTCGATTTCCTTATCGAGCCGCTCCACTTCCTTGCGCTTGCGGGCAATCTCTGCGGTGTATTTTTTCTTGTTCTTTTTCAGGGCCTGGAGTTGGCTCTGGTAACTGGCTTCTTCTTTTTTCAGCCGGGCCAGGTCGTCGGCTTGCTGACGGCGCAACTTCTGCTGCTGGCTCTTCAGGGCGGCGAGGCTGTCTGTCTCCACCTGCAGGGCGGCGCGGGCATCCTTCAGTTCGAGGGCCTGTGCCTGCAGATTGTCGGAGAGGTTGCGGAAATAACTGTAGCGCCGGTAGGCCTGACCCAGGCTGCCGCTGGAGAGGATATAGACATACCACGAACTCATCTTGCGGCTCTTGTAGGCACTTACCAGCAGGCGGGAATAGTATTTGTCGAGGGTGTCCACCCGGTTTTTCATCGCACGGGCACTCTGCTGCCGCCGGGCAATGCCGCCGTCCAGGGCACGGATCCGGCCATCGGTCTGCGAGAGCAGCGCCTTGCGGGAGGCAATCAGTTTGCCGGTCAGGTTGAACTTCTCCAGCGCATCCTTGCTCTGCTCCTCGTTCTTTTTGATCTGCGATTCGAGCAACGCAATCTGTTTCTGGAGGTCTTGTTTCTTGCGCTCCTGTTTGGACGTGTCCTGCGCGGAGAGGGGACAAAGCGTCAAGGCCGTCAGCAATAGGGCGGTCAGCCACCGGCCCACAGAGAATATGCCCCTACTTCTTCCCATTCTGCAGGGCCGCCTTTTTTGCGGCAATCTTTTCTTCCAGGCCCTCGACTTCTCCCTCCGTATTCTTGGCCACCGCCTTTTCCCAATAAGAGAAAGCCAGACGGTATTCACCCAGGTCGTAGAGGACGGTGGCGAAGTGGTCGAGGATGACGGCGTTGTCGTTGCCGCCATAGAGTTTCGCATGATTGAACTGGGCGCGCGCCTCCTCCAGCCGACCCAGCCGATACAGGATCCAGCCGTAGGTGTCGAGGAAGGTGGGGTTGTCCGGCTCGGCGAGAATTGTCTTCTCGCTCATTTGCAAGGCCCTTTTCAGGTTTCTGTTCTCTTCCACGAGAAAGTAGGCGTAGTTGTTGAGAACGGGGATGCAATCCGGGTCTATCCGCAGGGCCTTTTCGTAGGTTTCGGCGCACTTGTTCTTCTGCCCGGCCCGCTGATAGATTTCTCCCAGAAGGGAATAATCCGCCAGGAGTTTCTGCTTGTCATCCTTGTGCCGATCCATTTCGCGGCGGAGGTATTTTTCGGCGCCTTTATAATCCTTGCGGATAAACTTGACCGAGAGCGCGAGGCTGTTGAGCGTGGTGTCAGTGGGGAAACGAGGGAAAACCTTGTCCAGACAGGCATCCAGCCCCTCCAAATCGCCCAGCCAGCCCAACACCTGACACCACTCCTGCATCGGAATCGGACTGTCGGGATGTGCCGCATCGAAGTCCAGATAAAGGGAATCCAGATAGGGCCGCATCGCTTTCGCGCCGCTGCGATCCAGTTGTTTGCAAACCCCGTTGAGATACTTGGCCTTCCCCGCTTCCTCAATCTGCTCGTCGCGCATAAAGTCGCGGGCAATGGCATAGTATTCGGGATAACGGCCCGCTTCGAGGTAGGCGTCGCTCAGTTCTTCCGTCAGAGCGCGGTCTTTCGGGCGAAGGGCGAGGACGGCCTCATACTCCCTGACGGCTTTTTCAGCTTGCTTGCCCATCATATAAATCTGGGCGAGGCGGTAGTGGTAGGCACGGTTCGAAGGATCCAACTGTACGGCCTTTTCCATCAGTTCCTGGCTGCGGGAAAGCTTGTATTCGGCCAGATAACACAATGAAAGATAATAACAAACGGCATCATTGTCGGGCTCCTTACGATGGATTGCACCGAAAATAGAAGCGGCCTCTTTGTATTCTCCCAGCGAGAAACGCTGCACCGCATCCACCAGCGCAGGCGGAACCTGTGAGGGCGATTGCGCAGACAGCTGCGGACTCCAGAGGGCCAGCAGGCAGGCGAGAAAAATCGGGAGAAACTGTTTCATATCAACCTACAAAATTAACGAAATTCAAGACAAGTTCCACATTTTTTACGCCAAAAGCAAAAAGACTTTCGTAAATTTGCAGGTTATGCGTGTACGACGGGGATGAAGTTGTCATTTTCCCGTGCAACCTAATGGAGGAAAACAGCATCATATCATTGGTCGAATCCTGCAAGAAGGGAGACCGGGGCGCCCAGAAATCGCTGTATGAGCGACTCTCGCCCCGTATGTTTGCCGTATGCCTGCGTTACAGCGGGTCGGACCGGCAGCAGGCGGAAGATTGGTTGCAGGATGGCTTCGTAACGCTGTTTTCCAAATTGGACTCCTACAAAGGGGAAGGCGCGTTCGAAGGCTGGGCCAGAAAGATTTTTGTCAACACGGCATTGATGGATTTGCGGAAAAAGGATGCCTTGAAAGACAGCGGGGAACTGGACGAAGTCAGAGGCATGATGAGCGACATCCCTTCCCAGACCGAGGATATCGGTTACAAGGAACTGATGGCCCTGCTCGCCGCGATGCCCGCCGGTTTCCGGACGGTTTTCAATATGTATGTAGTCGAAGGCTACTCGCACAAGGAAATCGCAGAGGCGCTGGGGATTTCGGAAGTGACATCCCGCTCGCAGCTGGCCCGGGCCCGGACATGGATGCAGGAGAGAATCAAGGCGCGTCATTGACACGATAAGAGGAATATAGAAACGAATGGAACAGGAAAACGGCATACAGGAATTTGACCTGAAGGTGAAGAGCCTTCTGGCCGATGCCGAGGAACCGGTACCCGCCGGCGCGTGGGAGGGCATTGCCGCCCGCCTGGGCGCTGCTGCACCCGTTGCCGCCTCGGGCACTGCCTCTGCCGCCGAGACCGCTGCTTGGGCTTCCGCCGCCTCTACGGCCACCAAGGTCCCGATGTGGGTGTGGCTGCGCCGCGCCGGCATTGCCACCGCTGCCGTTGCCGCCTCCGCAACCTTGTTCTTTACCCTTCGTGAGCCGAAAGTCGAGCCCGCCGCCGAGTCTGCCGTGGCCCCGATAGCCGAACTGGTTGAAGAGCCGGTTGCCGAACCTGTCGAAGTCGTAGAAGTTCCGGCTGCCAGGCCTGCCGTAGTCGCGCAGGCCGAAACAAAGGAGCCCGCTGCGCCCAAGGCCGCTGCGTCCAAGAGCGTCAAGCCTTCCAAAGCGGAGGCCAAGCCCGAGCGCGTTGAGGTTGTCCGTTCGCAGGAACGTGAGCCCCTGCTAGCCCAGGCTCTTGAAGCCGAAGCGCCTGCTTCCGCTGGCACAGTTGCAGAAAAGCCTTCTGTTGAAGCGAAAACGCTTGCCGTGGAAGAAGGAGAACCGATAGCCGAAACCTCGGTCGCTGTTGCTGCCGTTCCGTCGAAAGTAGAGCAAAACCCGGGTGGGGCGGTCGCCGACTGGGAGCGGCTCGCCCGTGAGGAAGAAAGGGCGCAGTCCCGCAAAGTGAACGGCCTGCATCTTGCCGCCGGCACCAACGCCATGAGCAACTTTATTACGGGCAACGTGAACATCGCCCCGATGCGTACTTCCGGTGGCGGCGTTCCGGATCATTCCTATGTGACGGAAAACGGAGAGGTCAGTTACAGCATTCCCCTGACCTTTGGCGTGAACGTGACCTACGATCTCGCTCCGCACTGGTCTCTCGGTATCGGCCTGAACTATACCCGTCTTTCCCGCAGTTTTGCCGGCACCTGGAATGAGCGCCTCGACGACGGCACGTTCAAGCCGGCTGTCCTCTACGACAACATCAACAATATCCAGCAGTTCATCGGGATTCCTATCACCGCTTACTATCACATCCTTCGTACCGAGCGCATCAACCTTTATGTTCATGCCGGAGGAATGGTGGAGAAATGTCTGGGCAACACCTGGACGGCCAATGCGCGGGAACTCAATTACACCGAAAGCGTCAAAGGAGCCCAGCTCAGCGTCGGCGCCGGTATCGGTGTGGATTTCATGCTGGCTTCGTTCGTCAGCCTCTATCTCGATCCCGACGTCAAGTATTACTTCGCGCTCAACCAGCCCAAGAGCATCCGCACCAAGCAACCCTTCATGCTGGGCTTCGAGTTAGGCGTCCGCTTCCACCTCTAGACCGTTCGCTCGCCGCGTTTGCGACCGGCAGGGGGCATTTGTCCTCCAGACGCTTCGCGGTCCCTTCGGACAAATGATCGGCCAAACGTCTCCCTGCCGGCGGCGTTGCCCCTCTTCACCTCCGCAATTTAGCAATCGCAATAAACTTCGGAACTCGGTCGGACAAGAGTGCACGTGCACATTTGTCCGACCAGGTGCTGGAGCATAGCTCCACGCTGTTTTTGGCCCATTTTCAGCGCGCGCATGTGCTTTTGCGGCTGGCTACGTTATCCCGCTGTTTTTCGGATCCGCGACATCTCAACGCGAGACAACGTTCTGAAAGCATATAAAAACGCTCGGCCGTCATAGATAGCCGAGCGTTTGAAGAGGCGATGAGCTCTTCTTAGCGTTTCTCGATAATCATCGCGAAGCCGCCTCCCTGGGCCATCCGGATGGGAAGGACGGTGGAGGCATCTACATCCATCGATTCGATGATGAAGTCTTCGCCGTATTTGTCAGCGTTGACGCCGTCCTTGTAGAGGGTGGCTTTCCATTGGCCTTCGGAGAGGAAGTCGAAGGAGACGCTTACCTCGCGGGCATTCCAGTCGGTGAGGCCGCCGACATACCATTTCCCGTCTTTCTGCCGCACGCTGACGATGCTTTCACCGATGGTTCCGGTCTGGATGAAGGTCCGGTCGAAGACGGTGGGAATGGAGGTGATGAAGGAAGTGGTCTCGCTTTCGCGCTCATAGAGGGAAGGGGAGTCGCAGAGCATGCCATAGGGCTGGTCAAGCACCACGTAAAGGGCAACCTGATGGGAACGGGTTCCCTGGCTGGCCCCACCGCGGGCCACCCGCACCGCCTCGTTCATTGCGGCGTTGCGCATCGCACCCGGGGTGTAATCGGTCGGACCGCAGGCCTGGCGGATGTAGGGGAAGGTCACGTCGTACAGGGGAAGGTTGATGCCTTTGCGGCTGAGGTTCTCCTCTCCGTAAACGCCCTCGAACCCGATCACGTTGGGATAGGTGCGGTTCAGTCCGGCGGGCTTGTACATCCCGTGCAGGTCGAGGAGCATCCCGTGGCGGGCGGTCGTCTCGGCCAGACGCTGGATCTGGCGGACCGTCAGCTGGTCCTGTCCGTCGAAGAAGTCGAGTTTCAGGCCGGCTACGCCCATCTTGGAATAGGTGGAGCACACCTTCTCCATATCGCATTTGTCCACCAGTGCGCCGGTGCTCCAGACCACCACCTTGATGCCTTTGGACGCGGCATAGCGGCAGATCTCGGGCAGGTCGATCTCGGGAATGGTCTTGAAAATGTCGGGAGCCTTGTACCAGCCTTCGTCCATCAGGATGTATTTCAAACCGAAACGCTCGGCAAAATCGATGTGGTATTTATAAGTCTGCGTGTTGATGCCGCAGGGGAAGTCCACGCCGATGAGCTTGAAGTCGTTCCACCAGTCCCAGGCGGAGAGTCCGGGGGTTACCCAGGAAAAATCGTCCAGACGGGACGGGGTGGCCAGCAGCCAGCTCAGGTCGTTGACGGCCAGGTCGCCGTCCTTTTCTCCCCATCCGATCACCCTCCAGGGGAAGGTACGGCTGCCGGCGGTACGGGCGATGACATCGCTGTAGTCGAAGCGGTGCTGGTTGAAACGGTGGCTGTAGCGGAAACCGCGGGGAATGCCCGGGAATTCGGCCGTCCAGACCTCGGCACCCGTCTTGATGAACATACCCGGGTAGTCGAGGATGTCGCTTTCGGTCAGCAGCAGCTTGCCCTTGCCCTTGGTGTCGGCCACCATCGGGAAGAAGGCGAAGCGGTCGCTGCGGGGCGCCGTGCCGGCGGGGATGTATTCATATTCGTTCTCAAACGAACTCTCGTAGATATCGTCGCGGGCCTTGCCGTAGTGGTAGGCGATGACGGCGTCCATCTTGCCGCCGGTGCGGAACTCGTACACTTCGTTTTTGACAGTGATGGAGTCTTTCATGGAGGTGAGGAAACGGTAGGCGACTCCCTGGTCGTAGGCCCGGAGTTCGATGGCCCAACCGTCTTTCATCTGCAGGGTGAGGCCGTTATAGTCTTCCCGGACGGATTTCTGGCGGTACAGGGGCGTTTCCACTTCACCGCGCACTTTGCTCTTGATGCTCTTGCGGACGGTGGGTTTGTCACCCAGCATTTTCGTTTTGCCGTCGGAGAGGCTCAGTTCCATTCCCAGACGGTTCCCGGCGGTCACGACCGTTCCGTCCACGGCGAGGGCCCAGCTGCTCTGCGCGCCGGTTTCCAGGGAAAGGACGAGGCGTCCGTTCGGGCTTTTGACGCTATAGGACTTGGCGGAAGCGCCGATATAGCAGAGGGAAAGGGCAAGAAGGAGGGTAAGGCTACGTTTCATTGTAATTAATTATTGGTTGTTTAACGGATGAAGCGGGAATTTTCCCTTTCATCCCGACAAAGGTACGAAAAAATCAGTTTTGCTCCAACATTCGGGTCAGGCGGACGAAATCTTCCACGCCCAGACGTTCGGGACGCAAGTCGAAAATGGGGTCGTCCGTAGGCATAGCTTCGGGGAACAGGGTTTTGAGAGAATTCCGCAAGGTCTTGCGCCGCTGCCCGAAGGCGGTCTTGACGACGGTTTTGAAAAGGGCTTCGTCGCAGCCCAGGCTTTCTCTGCCGTTACGCGTGAGGCGGATGACGGCGGATTTTACCTTGGGCGGGGGATTGAAGGCGCCTTCGCCGACGGTAAAGAGATATTCGATGTCGTACCAGGCCTGCAGCAGTACCGAGAGGATGCCGTAGGTCTTGGTGCCGGGCTTTTCGGCGATGCGCTGCGCCACTTCTTTCTGAATCATACAGACCACCTGCGGAATGCGTGCCCGGTTGTCGATGACCTTAAAGAAGATCTGCGAGGAGATATTGTAGGGGAAATTCCCAATCAGATGGATGGGGCTTTTCGGAACATCGGCGTCGGCGTCGACACCGGAGGCAGACGGGAACACCCGTTCCAACGGCAGGCGGAGAAAATCGCCCTGAATGAGTTTTCCGCCGATGGAAGGAAAGTGCAGATAAAGGTAATCCACGCTTTCGCGGTCAATTTCCACGGCGCGCAGGTCGATGTCTTCCCGCTGCAGCAGATATTGTGTGAGCACGCCCATTCCCGGACCCACCTCCAGCACCTGCGCCTTTCCGCCCTGGACGTCGCCCTGTTCCGATGTCGTCTGCAAATCATCAAAACGCAGTGCGGCAACAATGTCGCGGGCGATTTGCTGGTCGGTCAGGAAATGCTGACCGAGGGATTTTTTGGCACGGACTTCACTCATTTTTCAAAAGGCGGATGGCTTCGGGATCGACCCGGTAGTAACGGTGCAAATCAAAGGCGACGCGCTCGTTTTCTGCAAAAAGTGCAATGCCTTTGCGCCGGGCCTTCTTCAGAAGACAACTGTGCTGCCGGTTGAGAAAGAAGCGGTCCCACCAGCTGTATCCGTCGGGAACATAGATAAAAGAAAGATCCCGGAACAGCAGGCCGTCCGGGATCCTTTGGGGTTCGCATCTTTTGATTTGCCGGCTCATACGGCAAAGATACAAATTTTTTTTAAGCCTGCGGCTGGGTTTTCATGCCGGGCTTTTTGCCGTGATTCCCTTTGTGGAATGCCTGCGGCTTCTTGCCGTGGTTCCCTTTGTGGAACGCCTGCGGCTTCTTGCCGTGGTTCATCCTGTGGATCTGCTGACGGCGGAACTGCTCTTCGGCGACCAGGACTTTGGCCACTTTGGCTGCGGGCAGGACCTTGGACAGCTTTTCGGCATCTTTGCCGAGGGTGCGCTGGTTGCGGTCGGCGGCATCCGTGTAGGCTTTCATCGCCTTGGCAATGGCCGCATCGTCACCGCCTTTAAGCGCTTCCCGAAGGTTGCGGAAGGCTTCGCGTTCGGCCGCGGTCGCTTCGTCGCGCTGTTTGCAGATTTCGTTGTACACGGGCCAGAACTTTTCAGCTTCGGCGGGGGTAAGATCGACTTTGTGGGTAATGAAGGCAATGCGTTCGGCTTTCATTTTCTCTTTCATACCTTCACCTTTCACTTTTTTGTCTTGCGCGGAAGCACTGAAACCAAAAGCCATGCAGGCAAGACTCATCGCCATCAGGGCGGAAATCATTTTCATCTTTTTCATGTTTCTAACCTTTTTAAATTTATAACCATTCTGTATAGAAATCCTCGACACTGGTACCGATGTAATCGAGGTATTCTGCGATGTCTTCCTCCGAAAGATCGTCTTCTTCGTATTGGGAAAGCCAGACGAGTTCTTCATCGGAGTTGGGAAGGACCTCTTCGTAGGCGGCCAGGAGGTTGTCCTCGGCGGCGGGGGTGACGCTCTTCAGAAGGAAGGAACCGATGCCCAGCAGCAGGAGGAAGGAAGCGGCCAGCGCCACATAGGGTTTGATGCGCATCCAGGTGCTCACGGGAACTGTCTTTTGCTCGCGGGCCATATGGCTCATCTTTGCCTGAAAGTCTTCAAAGTAACCCTCGGGCACTTTGTAGGGGTGCCTTTTGGGGGCGCCTTCCGGAAAAATGTTTTCGTTCATTTTGCTCATAACGCCATCATAGACGCAGAGGGGAAGCAAAGGTTAACAAGAAGCGGCGGAAATTTTAAATCTCCCTATTTTATTGTATCTTTGTGCCTTTGAAACCGGCATCGGTTTCTCAAGGATAACGATATGAACACCTTTCAACGATACAAACGGTTCTCGGCCCTTTTTGCCTTCCTGGTTTCAGCCGTGACCTATCTTCTTACCATTGAGCCGACGGCCTCCTTTTGGGACTGCGGCGAGTTCATCGCCTCTTCCTACAAACTGGAAGTGGGACACCCGCCCGGAAACCCGGTCTTCCAGCTGATCGCCCGTTTCTTCACCCTCTTTACGGATGCCTCCCACGCCGCTGTTGCCGTCAATGCGATGAGCGCGTTGTGTTCGGCCCTGACCATCTTTTTCCTCTTTCTGACCATCGTTTTCCTGGCCAAACGGCTGGTGGGCGGATCTGCCGAACCCGGCGGGAAAGAAGGGGAGGGATACACCCTCGGTCAGACGATTGCCATCTGCGGATCGGGCCTGGTGGGCAGCCTGGCCTATTGTTTTTCCGATACGTTCTGGTTTTCCGCCGTGGAAGGCGAGGTGTATGCCATGTCTTCCCTCTTTACAGCCATGGTGTTCTGGGCGATGACCAAATGGTATGAGCAGGCAGAAGAGCCGCATGCCGACCGCTGGATCGTGCTGATCAGTTTCCTGATGGGCCTGTCCATT
This sequence comes from Bacteroidales bacterium, assembly GCA_017961345.1. GTDB lineage: Bacteria > Bacteroidota > Bacteroidia > Bacteroidales > UBA932 > Cryptobacteroides. Next base: position 44,802 of record JAGCXP010000032.1, read on the forward strand.
GGCGTGCACCTGTTGAACCTGCTGACCATTCCCTGTCTGGTCTTTCTGTATTTCTACCGCAAGCGGGAAGACAAACCCTATCGTTTCAAGGAACTCCTCGGCATTTTCCTGCAGAGCGTGGTGATTCTGGGCGTGATTCTTTTTCTGGTCATCCCGTATCTTCCGAAACTGGCGGCGTACTTCGACCTTTTCTTCGTCAATGTCCTTCACTGTCCTTACAATGTGGGCGCGGCGGTATTCATGGTGGGCTTGCTGGCCCTTTGTTTCTGGGGCATCCGGGTCACGTATGAAAAGCGCAGCCGTTTTGCGCACACGGCGCTTCTTTGCCTGACGACCATCGTCATCGGTTTTTCCATCTTTTCCGTCTGTATCATCCGTTCCTGTGTCAAGACGCCGACCAACGAGTATCAGCCGGACAATCCGTTCACGCTGGTCCGCTACCTCGCGCGTGAGCAGTACGGCAGCACGCCGCTCCTCTACGGGCAGTATTTCGATGCGCCCTACGATATCAAAAGTTCGAAATACTGGGCGCCGCTGGACGGGAAATACATCAACGCGGACGGTCCCGGCGAGATTGAATACGAGCCCCAGGGCAAGATGTTCTTCCCGAGAATGTGGAACGGAGGCGATCCCAAGTACGTCCGTTTCTACCAATATTATATGGATGGGGGCGGCATCAAAGTGAAGGGGGCGGACAAGCCCAAGCCGACCTTCTGGCAGAACCTGAAATTCTTCTTCGATTACCAGCTCGGTTGGATGTATGGCCGCTATTTCATGTGGAACTTCGTGGGCCGTCAGAATGAAATCCACAGTCCCTCGCCCGGCGAACTCTTTACCGGCAACTGGGAGAGCGGCATCTCCGCGTTGGATAAAATCCGGCTGGGCGACCAGAGCGGTGCGCCCGATTACCTGGCGAACAACAAGGGGAAGAACCATTATTTCTTCCTGCCCCTGTTGCTGGGCCTGATTGGTCTTTTCTTCCAGTTCGGTCGGGACAAACGCGGTTTCTGGATTACCTTCCTGCTCTTTTTCATGACGGGGATTGCCATCGTGATTTACCTCAATCAGCCGCCGTATCAGGTGCGTGAGCGGGATTACGCCTATGCGGGCTCCTTCTATGCCTTCAGCATTTGGATTGGACTGGCGGTCAGCGCGGCCTGCGTCTGGCTGTCCGAAGGGAAAAAGAAGGGGATTTCGCCCGCTCTTGCCATGACGGCATCCCTGCTCTTTTTGGGCGTGCCGGCCCTGATGGCCGCCGAAAACTGGGACGACCACGATCGCAGCCACCGCTATACGGCCGTTGAGATTGCCTACAACTACCTCAATTCCGTGGGGCCCAACGGCATGCTGATTACCCACGGCGACAACGATACCTTCCCGCTCTGGTATGCCCAGGAGGTGGAAGGCATCCGTACGGACGTGCGCATTCTCAACACCTCCCTGTTGGGAACGGACTGGTACATCGACCAGATGAAGTATGCCAGCAACGAGTCCGCTCCCCTCAAACTTTCCGTCGGCGCGGCCCAGTACCTTTACGGGACCAACGAATATGTCTATATCTTCGACCAGGCCGACAAGGTGCGCCCGATTTCCGAGGTCATGGCTGTCTTCCGCGACCCCCGTTACAAAGTGCCCCTGGGCAGCGGCCGGAAGGCGGATTTCATCTGGTCTCGCAAGATCAGCGTGCCGGTCAACAAGGAGAATGTCATCAAGTATGGCATCCTTGACGAGAAATATGCCGACCGTATTCCTGACGAAATCGTTCTCACCATGCCCGAAGGTAAGGATTACCTGAGCAAGCCCGAACTCTTCATGCTCGATCTGCTGAGCAATTACCAGTGGGACCGTCCCATCAATATGCTGAGCATGGGCGGCGATCTCAATATCGGCATCAAGGATTACCTGATGTACGACGGATTTTCCTTCCGTTTCGTGCCCGTCAAGAACCAGATGAAACTCTCCAAAATCGGGTTTGCCGACCCGGAAGACCTCTACCGGAAGATGACGCAGACCTACAAGTGGGATGCCCTGCGCCGTACGGACTGGTTCGTGGACTACCAGAACCTCTACACTTTTATGGGCGTGATGAGTCAGCGGATGCTCTATGTCAATGCCGTCAAGGAAATGCTCAAGGAGGCGGACCGCTGTGCGAAACAGACCTGTCCCGTCGGCGAAGAGAATGTGGATCCGGAACTTTGGAAAAACCGTGCGAAAGAACTGCTCTCCGACTGTATGGCCAACGTACCGGTTACGAATTTCCCGTTGGACGTGTGCTACCTTGGTTTTTCCAATGAACTGATGGTCTGTGACCTGATCGAACTGTACTTCAAGGTCGGGCAGACGGAGGAGGCCCTCGCGCTGGCGGAGGATTTCCACAAAAACCTGATGGTCTCCCTGCATTTCTTCGGCCGGTTCTTCGACTACGACAGCGACCAGTTCGACACGGTCCTGCAGCTCGATATGAACGTGGCCCACATCCTCAAGGACTACAAGTGCAAGCAGCGGGGGGACGAAATGCTGAAGGAAGTACTGTCTGCGGCCGTGCTCTACGACGATGCGCTCCGCGCGGAAATGGAAAAGGAAGAATAGCGTATGGCGGGCTTCAAGTCCCTGGCGACGGATACGGCCATTTATGGCTTGAGCAGCATTGTAGGTCGGTTCCTGAACTACTTGCTGGTGCCGCTGTATTCCTACAAGATTGCGGCGTCCTCCGGCGGGTACGGGGTGATTACCAACCTTTATGCCTACACGGCCCTGTTACTGGTCATCCTGACCTATGGGATGGAGACGACGTTCTTCCGTTTTGCAAACAACGGGAAGGATCGTCCCGAAAAGGTGTTCTCGACGGCCCTGACCATGGTGGGGACGACCTCCCTGCTTTTCGCCCTGCTGGTGCTTTCCTTCCTGCATCCCATTTCTGCGGCGATGGGTTATGCCGACCACCCCTCCTATATTGGGGCGATGGCTGTCGTGGTGGCCCTCGATGCCTTCCAGGCCCTGTTGTTTTCCTATCTGCGTTACCAGCGGAAGGCCCTCAAATTCGCGGCGTTGAAACTGCTTTTCATCGGGCTGAACATTGCGCTGAACCTGGTCTATTTCCTCTTGCTGCCCTCGCTCTATGCCGCTCATCCCGAGAGCGTGGCGGCCCTTTACGATCCGCAGGTCGGGGTGGGGTATGTCTTCTACATCAACCTTTTCTGTACGGCGGTCGTCACCTTCTTCTTCGCCGGGGAACTGAAAGTGCTCGGGGCGGGTTTTGACAGAGGGCTCTGCCGGAGGATGCTGGGTTATACCTGGCCGCTGCTGATTCTAGGCATAGCCGGTATTCTCAACCAGACGGCGGACAAGATGCTCTTCCCCTGGCTCTATCCCGGAGAGGACGCGCAGGTGCAACTGGGTATCTACGGCGCGGCCGTCAAGATTGCGATGATCATGGCGATGATTACGCAGGCGTTCCGCTATGCCTATGAGCCGTTCATCTTCGGCCAGTCAAAGGACCGGAAACAGGGGGTGGAAACGGCGGCAGCCGGCATGAAATACTTCGTTATCTTTACCCTGCTGGCCTTTTTGGCCGTCATGGCCTACATGAATATTCTTCGCTACATCATCCACCGCGACTATTGGGAAGGCCTCAAGGTGGTTCCGATCGTCATGGCGGCCGAGATGATGATGGGCATTTATTTCAACCTGTCGTTCTGGTACAAGCTGACGGACAAGACCATCTGGGGAGCCGTGTTTTCCATCACAGGCTGCCTCGTGCTCCTGACGGTCAACGTCCTCTTCGTTCCGAAGTTCGGCTATATGGCCTGTGCCTGGGGCGGCTTTGCCGGCTACGGCGTGGCGATGACCCTGTCCTACCTGGTCGGGCAGAAAAAGGCGCCGGTCCCCTATCCGATGGGAAGGATGGCCCTCTACCTGCTGCTCGCAGGGGTGCTGCTTATCGGTATCACGCTATCCAACCAGCGTCTGGGCTTCTGGAGCGCGATGGGCGTGAATACCCTGCTGATTGCCATTTACTGTCTTTTCCTGCTTAAAAAGGAACGGCTTCTGTCCAGTGGACGGTAATGCCGTCCTTCTCCATGCCGCGCAGCCAGGTCATCTGGCGTTTGGCAAACTGGCATATCGCGATGTAGAGTTGTTCCCGAAGTTGCTCACGGGTCAGTTGTCCTTGTAGATAGAGGGTGACGTAGCGGTATTCCAGACCGTAGCGGAGCAACTTTTCCGCGGGAACGCCTTCCTCCAGCAGCGCTTGTATTTCTTCAATCATACCGCCTTGCAGGCGGGCGTCCAGACGGGCGGCAATCCGTTCGCGACGAACTTCGCGGCTCACCAGCGTAGCAATATAATAGGTATGACGGGGGAGTCCCTGCACGGCGGGCGCACCCTTCCCGAAATCGTAGGCGCGGGTGACGGCTTCCACGTAGAGTCCGCTTCCGCCGCAAAGTATCGGCAGGCAGCCCCGCTGGCGGATATCCCCGTAAACCTTTGCGAAATCCCGTTGATAGGAAAAGATGTTGTAGTCTTCGCCCGGCTCGGCGATGTCAATCAGGTGGACGGGAATTTCTCCGTATTCCTCCCGGTCCTTGCCGGTGCCGATATCCATCCGACGGAACACCTGGCGAGAGTCGGCGCTGATAATCTCACAGTGGACGCCTTCGGGCAGCAGGGCGTTCAGCGCGCGGACGAGCGAGACGGCGTAGCGGGTTTTCCCGGAGGCCGTGGGACCCATGATACAGAGCAGATCCCAAGGCTGCGAGGCCGCGTCTGCGCCGTCAAGGACAGATTCAGGAGGAAGCCCGGCCCAATGGGAAAGCAGCCTCGCGGGGTCTATCCGCTCCCCTTGGGGAAGCGGGGCGGGCGGGGGAATGGGGATAAAGGGACGTTTCACCCCCGGCTGCCCGTTTGAGCCTTGGCCGAGAGCGTCGCGCTCTTGTAGCGGCGGCGGGTCGGCTTGACCAGAATCTGGATATCGATGCCCTCGATGGTGTAGCCCTTGAATTTCTTGCGGCCGAGGAAGTCGTCCACGATGCTGACGAGATCGTCGTCCATAATGTCGCGATAGACATGGTTTTCCAGGTCGTACATATGCGGATGTTCGAAGGCGTTGACATCAAAAAACATCTTGTTGGTGCGGCTCATGCGGTAGCCGTACAGACCCAGCAGGGCGAGCTCGCGCAGGATATTGTACACCGAGGCCTTGGTGATGTTCTCGCTGCGTTCCTCTTCCAACTGCTGCGCGACCATATCGGCGCTGGCGTGTCCGAGGGAAATCATCGCCCGGTGGACGGCCAGGCGTTGCGGGGTGGCCTTCAAGCCGTTTTTCTTCAGAAATTTGCGGAATCCTTCGAGGTCGCAGGGTTGCTGGTTTTTCATAGGCTATACGAGTTGGTCGGCCAGCACGATGGCAGCCATGGCTTCCACGATGACGGGGGTACGCAGGGCGAAACAGACATCGTGTCTTCCCGGGACGGACAATTTCGTCATCTTGTCAGTCACGAAGTTGAGGGTATTCTGTTCCTTGGCGATGCTGGAAGTGGGTTTGAAGGCCACACGGAAAACGATGTCCTCGCCGTTGCTGATGCCGCCGTTGATGCCGCCGGCTCCGTTTTTGACGGGGCGTCCGTCCGGTCCGAAGGGATCGTTGTGCTCGCTTCCTTTCATGGCCGATGCCTTGAATCCGTCACCGAATTCAATGCCGCGGACGCCGGGAATGGCGAAAATGGCGTGGGAAATGCGGGATTCCAACGAATCGAAGAAGGGTTCGCCGAGTCCGACGGGCACTTCACTCACGGTGCATTCCACGACAGCGCCCAGCGAATCTCCTTCGGCCTCGGCCGTTTCGAGGGCTTTGCGCCAGCGGTTGTCGTCTCCTTTGGGAATGCCCCCCAGTTCGATAATCTTGGCGTGGATGGCGCAGGGCTGTTCGTTCCCTTCCGCTTCCACCTGCGAGGCAATGATTTTCTTGGCCACGACGCCGGCGGCTACAATCGGCAGGGTGAGCCGGCCGGAGAAATGGCCGCCGCCGCGCGGGTCGTTGCAACTGTCAAACTTCACGTCCGCGACAAAATCCGCGTGCCCGGGACGGGGCACCTGGGCGAGGAGTTCGTAGTCGCTGCTGCGGGTGTTGGTGTTCTTGAAAAGGATGGCGAGCGGAGCGCCGGTGGTCTGCCCTTCATAGATGCCGCTCAGCAACTGAGGGATGTCCGCCTCAATCCGCGGAGTCGTGCCTTTTGCACCGCTTTTGCGTCGCTTGATGTCGCTTTCGAAATCTTCCGCGGCGAGGGGAATGCCGGCGGGAACGCCGTCGAGGACGACGCCGATGGCTTCTCCATGGGATTCGCCGAAGATGGAGACGATGAAATTTCTACCGAATGTATTCATATTGCTTGAAGCTTTCGTTAAAGCCCGGGAACGATTTTTCCACGCAGGCCTCGTTGTCAATGAGAATGGGACTGTCGGCGCCCAGGGATGCTACGCGAAGGGCCATCACCATGCGGTGGTCGTCGCAGGAGGTGTATGCCCCTCCGTGCAAAAGCTTGCCGGAAAGCAGGCGCTGGGAAAGCGTCATGCCTTCGATGACCATTTCGTCGCCCTCCGTATGCACGGGAACGCCCATTTTCGTGAGCATTTCCGTAATGGCTACGGCCCGGTTGCTCTCTTTGTGGGCCAGGCGGCCCACTCCGCCAATCCGGCTCTGTCCGCCGCAAAATGCGGCCAGTACGGCCAGGATGGGGAAGAGGTCGGGACAATGGGTGGCATCCAGAACGAAGGGGTGCAGGGGTGCCCGCTGGACAATGATTTCTCCCTGGGCTCCGTCCAGTTGGGACAGGCAGGCGCCGCAGTCCATCAGCACGTCCATAATGCCCAGGTCTGCTTGCAGGGAGGAAGTATCCAGCCCTTTGAGGCTGAGGGGGGCGGCGTTTCCAAGGGCTTTGCCTGCCCCGGCACCGAAGATGGCTCCGGCGACCAGGAAATTGGCGGCGGCGCTCCAGTCGCCTTCGAGCGTCATGTTGCAGGCGCGGTAACGGCCGCCGCCCTTGATTTTGAAGAGGATGCCGCTGCAAAGGTCCCAGTCACCCCCGCTTTCGGCAAATTCTTTTCCGCCGAGCATTTCGTTGCCGATGGTGATGCCGAAGTGGCGCAGGACGTCGAGGGTAATATACAGGTAGGGGATGCTCTTGGGCTCGCTGACCGAAAGTGTGGTATTCTTTTCGCCTAGGGGCAGCGCCATCAGAAGGCCCGAAATGAGTTGCGAGCCGTGCCTTCCCGACACATCCACGCGTCCGGCTCCCAGGGGGCCCTTGACCTCCAGAGGAACCTGCTCGCCGCATGTGGCCCCGAAGGCGTCCATCAGATCCTTCGCACCGGAAAGAGGGCGTTTCAGCAGGGTTTTCTCCCCTTCGATCCGCACCGTTTCCGTGGATAGTTGGGCGCAGAGGGGAATCATCAGGCGCGTAAGCAGGCCGGATTCGCCGGTGTGCAAATGCTGAAGGGAGAGGCCGCCTTTCGTGGCGCCGATGCCTTCGATGACAAGGGTTTCGCCCGTGCTTTCTTCCGTCGTCTCGTCGCAAGCGGCTTTTCGCTCGATCCTGGCGCCCAATGCGGCCGCTGCCTTGAGCGCGGCTTCGTTGTCGCTGCAGGGGGTGTAGCCTTCGAGCGTGGAAACGCCTTCGGAGAGGGCGGCGGCGACGATGGCCCGCTGCGCGAAACTTTTCGAGCAGGGGATGGCGGGGGAGATGCTCTGAAGGGGCGTTCGGCCTTCATCCTGCGGAAGGAATCCCCCTTCCGGACGGTTTGTCCTCGCGGCAGCGGCCCTATCATAAAGCGCGGCGCACATGTCGGAATAGCGCCATTGGCCCGGCGCGGTGGCCTCCTCTTCAGAGAGGGCGGCGTAGGTGTAGGGTGCGCCCTTTTTGAGGCACTCGAGGCGGGAGTCGCTGCCCTCCTGTCCCATCGCAAAGGCGATGAGTTCAATCGGAGCGGGATGCTCTTCACCGTTCCAGACAGCCTCCTCGTAGAGGGAGAGCACCCGGGCGGCGTCTTCCGCGCTATGGGCGGTCGTGACGATTTTGACGGTCTCGGCGCCGTGGTAACGGCATTTGCCGACCATCTCCTTGAGCGCTTCGAGCGAAGGGGTTCCTTCAAAATCGTGATAGGAGCGGATGAAACGGGTGCCGTATTCGCGGGCAACGCTCCGGATGGAGTTCGCCATGGGTTTTGGAGCCTCGATTTCCACGTCCACATAGGTGGCGCCGGCTTTGACGGCGAGGGTGAGACGCTTCTGGGCGATGGCTACCGTGATTTCCCCGCCGATGCGGCAGGTGGCGACGGTGGGAGTGTCTCCGGAAAAGACGTCGTCGATTTCTTCCGGGGTCAGATCGCAGCGGTCGAGGCGGATTTCCGCCATTTCCACCCGGGAAAGAATTTCCCGGATTTCGCTGCCGTTTTGGTTCTGTATGCTGGCGCAGATCATGCGTAGGAATTCATGCTGAGGGTTTTTCCTGTCGAGGATACAACTCGTTCGGGCTGGCTCGTTAGGACTCGAAAGCGCGGATGGCTTCGGAGATGCTGAGATCTTTGATGACGGCCTCGCCGATGTCCTTCAAGAGCACGAAATGGATGATATTTCCCTCGGCTTTCTTGTCGGTGCGGGCCGCCTTGAGCACTTCCTTGGGTGTGTAGGGGCAACGGATGTTGAGGCCGCAGGCGAGGAAATCATCCCGCAGGCGGTCGGGCAGATTTTCTTCACACAAACCGAGTCGGTAGGAGAGGCGGGCGGCCATCAGGATGCCCATCGCAACGGCTTCCCCGTGGGGAATGGGATGGGGTTTACGAAACCAGCTGCATTTCTGCGAGAGATGTTCGATGCCGTGGGCGAAGGTATGGCCCAGATTGAGGGTGCGTCGGAGGCCTTTTTCGTAGAGGTCTTCCGACACGACTTTTTCCTTGACGCTGACCGCGTGACGGATGTGCGGGAGCAGGAGGGTGGCATCCTGGTACAGGGTGGAAGAGTTGATGCCGCTGAAGTAGGCGACGGCCTTTTCATAGGCGCTGCCCTCATTGCTGAGCAGGCAGGCTTTCAGCAGCTCGGATACGCCTTCGCGGAAAACAGGCTCGGGAAGCGTTTTCAAAAAAGCCGGGCAAATGTAGGTAAAATCGGGCTCGACGATGGTTCCGAGCATGTTTTTGTACTTTTTGAAATTCACCCCGGTCTTGCCACCCAGCGCGGCGTCCACCTGGGCAAGCAGGGTCGTGGGCACATAGGCCGCCTTGACGCCCCGCTTGTAGATGCTGGCTGCGAAACCTACGACATCCGTGGTGATGCCCCCGCCGATGGCCAGGACGGTCGCTCCGCGGTCCGCCCCCTTGTCCAGCAGCCAGGCGCAAATCTTTTCAACCGTTCTGAGTTCTTTGTATTCCTCGCAGGCTTCCATCATCAATACGGGAATTTTTTTCCCGCCCTGGCAGCGTCCCAGCGAATCGGCGATGGATTTTACGTGTTTGTCACAGACCGCAAACACCTCGCTTCTTTGTGCGAGAAGTTCGTTCAGTTGATCGATGCTATCTGAAAAAAGAGTCATATCCGGTAGGGTTTGATACAGGATTGCAAAGATACGAAATCAATTTGAATCGTTCAAATTTAGAACAAAACGTTCTGCTCAAAAAACTCGGCGTAACGACGGTTGTGAAGGTCGGAGCCGACAAACTCGTACATTCCGGCAGCGTCCAACATCTTCGCCCGCTCCATCGCCGCGCCGCCATAGAAGCCCTCCTTGGAGCCGAGGTTTCGCTGGAAACAGACGCCCAGTTCTTTGAGGCGGTGATAATCCTCGTCCTCCATGTAGAGATAGCGTTCTGGGTGGGCCAGCACGGGTTGGTAGCCTTCATCGAGCAGTTTTTTCATTTCATCCGCAGGGACGACGTCTCCCACCTTGGACGGGTCCCGGATGGGCAGTTCGAGCAGCAGGTGCTTGCCTTCCCAGGGCAGCAACCATCCGTTTTCCCGCACGATGGGCCAGGTCTGCGGGATCAGCCGATACTCCATCGAAGGAACCAGGTCCAGGGGAATGCCCGTGCGGGAGAGCGCTTCGCGAAGAAGATCGCAGGCCGCGTTCACGCTATCCGGCGTGTTTCGGAAGGAAAATGAACTGTGGGAGGTGCAAATCGCCCGCTCATAGCCGAATTCCACCAGTTTCCCCGCCAGAAAAACAGCTTCTTCCAGCGTTTGCGCCCCGTCGTCAATTCCGGGTAAAATATGACAGTGGCAATCGATTTTCATAGTACAATCCCTTTGCAAAGATAGTTTTTTATTGGCATATGAAATTCCATTCTCTGTTAAAATGTGCCGTGGCGGCGATGGCCGCCTGCTGCGCCATACTTTCCTGTTCCAAGGACAATGCGGGTTCCGCGGATGGGAAAAAAGACGAACCGCAGAAGCGTGACCGCGCGCGTTATACCGTTCTTATCTATGGAAATGCGGGCGCAAGGATGGATCACGTGATCGAGGGGACCTGGGAACAGCTCCAACCGATGCTGAATGCACGACCGATGTGCGTGTGCTTGTGGTGTATAAATATGGCACAATAGAAGAAAAGCCCGGAGATTTTCAGGCCAAGTATGGTCAGAAGGGCGACTTCATGCAGTTCGAGCTGACCAGCGCGACCGACCTCACGAAACTGCACGATGAGGCGGCCATTCCCCTGCCGAAGTATCAGTTATACGATTCCATGTGCCTGGCTGCCGACCTGGATTACATCAAAGAGGTTGCTCCGGCCGACAATTATATTCTTGTGCTGTGGGGACACGGGGGCGGCTTTGACATTGTTCACGACCGGCCGGACAATATGCTGACCAAAGGTGTTTTGTATGATGAAACGCTGGACGGCAAGGCGCTGAATATGTATCAGTTGGCCGATGCGGATATGACTTGGGATCTTCTGAAAGGAGTTCTTGAAAGAGCCAAACACCCCCAGCAATAAGATCCTAAGCAAAAATTTTTCGGCAATCGAAAAAAGATACGTATCTTTGCGCCCTGTTGAGACTTCCCGAGAGGGACTACCGCTCTATAGGCCCGGGTGGCGGAATCGGTAGACGCGCTGGTCTCAAACACCAGTGCCGCAAGGCGTGCCGGTTCGAGACCGGCCCCGGGTACAAAAAAGACCGGTTCGAAACCGGTCTTTTTTGTATTCCGTCAGAATTTTCCGTCGCTAAAAAAGAGATAGGTGCAATCCAGCTCGCCGGAGCCGCCGCCGGCTTCGATCAGGTACTTGACCTCGTAAATTTTTCCCATCCGCATTCCAAGACTTTCCCATTGTTTGAAATGGGCGCAGACGTCGATGTGGCCGCTTTGGCGAGCGCTCCGTCGGACAGAAAAATACTGAGGGAAAGTGGCAGTGCCGACAATGCAGGGCTGCTGAATCCGGGTGTTCTGGTAAATTTCGTATATATCGCCGTCAACGGTGAATTGACCTTTTTTTTGACCTAGGAGATTGGCTCCCGGTTTGTTAAACCAGTCGTCCACAATATAGTATTCGACGAGGGGATCTAACGTCCATCCGTACACACCGATGTAATTATAGCCTCCGGCAGAACCCTTCTTGCTATGCTTGAAATAGCAGTCATACTGCATAGTATCATATGTCACGCGGGTATCCATGCCATATGAATATCCGACGCGCGCGAGAAAATCACTCGTACCGCTCCAGACGGCTGTGAAAGTGCCGTTGTCGTAATAGGTCATAGAATTGTTCCCGCCCTGATACCAGATCTCACCCTGCCAACCGTTATTGCCAATCGAAAAGGTCGTGGAAGAGTTGTTCTGCCCGTGTGTCAATTTGCTGTTGCCGACGTGTCCCATCTCGTCCTTGCCGGGGTCGCGGTCATTCACGCTGATCGCAACCTTGCCGGAAAGCGTGCCCGCCGTTGCCGAAATCTCGCAGTTTCCACTGCCTGTCGCGAGAACCTTTCCCTGGTCATTCACCTTTGCGACCGATGGATTCGAGGAACTCCAGACGACATCCTCCACTTTGGCATTCCCGGATGAATGATTGGCTTTGAGCGTAAATTTCTCTCCTACCAGTACGGCCGATTGGGGCGCATCGGTGATGATAATTCCATTATCCACCAGCTGGCCGGCAGCCGCCGAGCCGGAAGCACCCGCGGGTACTTCCTTCTTACCGCAGCCCGTCGAAATCAATGCCAGGGCCGCCAGGGCAATCAATGCAAATTTTCTGTTCATATCGGTGTCGAGGTATTTTTTATAAATGGGACTGTCCGCTCAGGCGCGAAATGCGTTTGAGGCAGAAGACAAGGATTCCGGCCGCTGCCGCCAGCAGGACGAAATACCAGCCCTTGGACGGGAACAGGTCCCAGAAGGTGGTCTCCGCATCCCAGCCGGGAAGGCGCATCAGCAGGACGCTGCTGAGGTTGTTGACGGCATGCATCAGCATCGTCAGTTTCAGCGAACCGGTCTTATAATAGACAAAGCCCAGCAGCAGCGCCAGGAGGACGGCGGGGAGTCCCTGCCAGAGATTGGCGTGAATCAGGCCGAAAACGAGGGCGGACAGCGCAATGGCCCAGGCGGGACGCATTTTTCCGAGCAGCCCCCGGAGAATGATGCCGCGGCAGAGCCATTCTTCGAAAAACGGGGCGAAGACCACCGTGCACAGAATGCAGGCCCACAGCGGCCCTTCGGAAAGTATTTTCAGGGCTTCCTGCAGGCTCTCGGGCATGGGAGGAAGGAGCTGGCTGATGGGGTCGCAGAGGATGGCGGCGGAAAGGATGGACAGAACGGCCGTCAACGCGACGGGCCATTTCCAATACTCGCTTCGGTCCAGGGGCTTGGGCTCGATACGGAACTGATTGCGTTTGCTCATCGCCGACGCGTAGAGCATCGAAGGAATGAAGAGCAGGGGATAAGAAATCAACTGGATGTAAATCGGCGCGAAACCGGCGCGATTGAGGGAAATCGTCACGCCTGCGCTCAGAATGAGCCCGGCGATCAGCAGAATGCCCACCCACATAAAATCAATCCACCCCGGAATGAACCAGTCATACGGGGTGAAAAGATCGAAGGAGGGGGAAGAAGGTCTTCTCCGTACCATATCTACTGATAGAGCGGGGAGGGATACACACCTTTGTCCACCAGTTCCTGGAATTTGGCGACGACGGCGGGACGGTCTTCCTTGTAGGTGACGCCGAACCACTGGCAAGGGGTGGCGAGGAGTTCGGTCTTCGCGCTACCGTCCTTGATCATGCAGTCAATGGCGTAGGGAATGTAGAATTCGGCCTTCAGCTCGTTGATGTTCTTGACAATAAAGTCGGCGAAAATCTTTTCGCTCTTGGCGAAATAATCGGGCGTGAAACCCCACATGTTCATGGAGCAGAGCGCCTTGTCGTCAATCTCCACGCGTTCGCCCTTGGCATTGTCTCCGTGAATCTTGCCGTCCGCTTCGCGCATAATCTTGTGGTGCTCCTCGACGTGGGTGAGGATGCCATTTGCATCCGCGCTGCCGATGCCACGGCTGACGCCGCCGCTCTCGGAGAGGGTGTTCTTGAGCTCGAAGCCGATCAGGGAATAGCAGGCCGTGCTGCCTTCGTGTGCGCGCAGCCAGTCGGCCAGAATCTTGAAGGACTCCTTGCCGTAGTAGTCGTCTCCGTTGATGACGGCGAAGGGCTCCTTGATGACATCCTTGGCCATTAGGACGGCGTGGGCGGTACCCCAGGGTTTTTCACGCTCGGGGTTGAGCGTCAGACCGGCGGGAATCTTGTCCAGTTCCTGCGTGACGAAATCGAAGGCGAGGGGAGTGCCGTCAATGCATTTGACGCCTTTGTATTTTTCGCGGACATGTTTTTCCATATCAGCGCGGAAATACTCGCGGACGATATAGACCACCTTGCCGAAACCGGCTTCTACGGCGTCGTGAATGGAATAGTCGATGATGGTTTCACCGTTGGGGCCGAGGCCGTCCATCTGCTTGAGGCCGCCATAGCGGCTGCCCATGCCGGCAGCGAGAACTAAAAGGGTAGGTTTCATTTTTCTTATGGTTTTGTTGTTGAATTTGTGCAAATTTAGTTATTTTTGCGGAACAAATGTTATTTCCCGAAGAGAATGTTCAAGAAGTTTTTCCACTGGCTGAGTGAAGGGCATCGCAGGTTCTGGTTTTTCCTGATCCTGATTCTTGCCATATTCCTCCTGATCCGGAAAAACAACATCATCACCTGGGTCGCCTCCGGTTTTGAAATCGCCTCCCAGGAGCGCGAAATCGAGCGGATGCGCTCGCGGATCGACGAACTCGACAAAGGCATTGAGGAGTGGGAGAATGACCCGCTCGCCGCTGAAAAATATGCCCGGGAAAAGCTCAATTTCTGTGGGGAAGGCGAAGACGTGTATCTCGTGGAGGAATGAGCGGAGCGGGCGTAATACTGTAATTTTGAAACCATTAACTCTGTAAACCATGCTTGAAAGAAGACAGAACCGGTTCTCGCGTCCGCGCCTGGGCGCCGAAGATTCATCCGCATCTCCTGATGTCAGGACTCCTGAACGGGAAACGGCGCCTGCCGCAGCGCCCCAAAGGAATGGCGGCAATAACGGCGGAGGCGGATCGAAGACGGCGGTGACCGTCCTGGTCATCATCGCCCTTCTCCTGGCCGGTGTCCTTGCCTATATCTGGTATAGCAAACAACGCCTGGTCGATGAGTTGGATGCGGAAAAGCAGGAACTGACCAACCAGATGAAGGAACTGCAGGCGGACTATCGGGGGCTGACCTCCGACTATGCGTCCATCAACGCCCAGCTCGATTCATCCCGCGAGGAGGTGAACCAACTCATCGAACGGATCCAGAAGACGGAGGCGACCAACCGGGCCGCCATCCGAAAATACGAGAAAGAACTCGGAACGCTGCGTTCCATTATGAAGAGTTATATCGTTCAGATTGATTCCCTCAATACGGCGAACAAAAAACTGCGGGCCGACTTGTCCGACACCCGCAAGGACCTCTCCGAGAGCCAGCGCAAGAATGAGGAACTCACACAGACTGTCGGCGACCTTTCCGACAAGGTGGCGGCGGGCAGCGTCATCAAGGCGCGCGGCATTCGTCTGGAAGGACAGCGGAAGAACGGCAAAAAGACCGACCGTGCCGGCCAGACCGTGTTCCTGCTTACCTCCCTGAGCCTAATCGAGAACGACCTGGCGCCCAAAGGCCCGATGATGGTATACGCCATTGTCCGCAACGAAGCGGGAGATGTGCTGACCAACCCCGACCAGCCTACGTCCTTTGTCTTCGATGGTGTGGAAACGCTCGCTTCCGCCGGTCGCGAGGTGGATTACGAAGGGGCGGAAATCGACCTGAGCATTTATCTGACCAATCTCGGCAAACTGGCTAAGGGCCCGTATTCCGTGGAGGTGTTTACGGAGAAGTATCGTCTCGGCGGCGCGGAAGTGTTGCTCCGCTAGGCGGCCATCGCAAACGGCTATTCCGGATGATTTATCTTCACGTCCCGTTCTGCCGGACGTTCTGCACCTACTGCTCCTTTTATTCGGAGCGCTTCCGCCTTCAGGATGCGGAGCCGTATGTGGAGGCCCTGCTGCAGGAAATCGGACGGCGGGAGGAGGAAATAAGAAATACCCTCGCCCTCAATACGCTTTACATAGGAGGAGGTACCCCGTCGGTGCTTCCTCCTTCCGCATTGGAGCGGATCGCCCAGGCGCTGTCCCGACTGACGGGCGGACAGTATGAAGAATTCACCATGGAGGTCAATCCCGATGACGTGACGGCGGAATATGCCGCGTTTTTAAAAGAATTGGGCGTCACGCGTGTGAGCATGGGAGTGCAGTCGTTCGACGATGCGGCGTTGAAACGGATGGCGCGGCGGCACACGGCAGAAGGGGCGGTGCGTTCGTATGTGGCGCTTCGGGAAGCCGGATTTGACAATATCAGCCTCGATCTGATTTTCGGACGGGGGACGATGGTGGCCGACCGGGCGGCCGGTGCGATTGCCGAAGCGGCCGAAAGCGAAGCGCTCGAAGGCGAAGCGCTCGAAGGCGAAGCGCCCGAAGGCGAAGCGCTCGAAGGCGAAGCGCTCGAAGGCGAAGCGCTCGCACGCTCCCAGGCCGCTTGGACGCGCGACCTCGATGTTTTGTTGTCGCTTCCCGGCGGTCCCCCGGAGCATGTTTCCGCCTATCAACTGTCAATAGAAGAGGGGAGTGCCCTGTATCAGATGGTGGAGAAGGGACGCTATCGCGAATTGTCGGACGAGGCTTGTGAGAGACAGTATCTAATGCTTTGCGAGCGGCTGGCAGAAGCGGGCTACGAGCACTATGAAATCTCGAATTTTGCGCGGCCGGGCTACCGAGCCATCCACAATTCCGCCTATTGGAGCGGGGCTCCGTATGTGGGTCTGGGCCCCGCGGCGCACTCGTATGACGGTTCCAAGCGCCGTTGGAATCCCGACTCGCTCGAAAAATGGGCGCAAACCGTATACTCCAGCACCGCATCGGTCAAAAAAACGGGGAAATCACGGCCGATTGAGTGCTGCAGCACCGCGTTGGTCAAAAAAACGGCGGAAATTTGCCCGAACGAGTGCCGGACGGACGTAGGGGTACTTTGTGATTGCGAAACGCTCACGGCGGAGCAGAAACGCACCGAACGCATCATGCTCTCGATGCGCACTTGCGACGGCATTCCGGAAAGCGAACTCCGAACCCTCTGTGGGGATGAAAAAGTGGAGGAGATGCTTCGCGGCGGATTGCTGGAGCGCATAGCAGCCCAATCTCACCCCGCTGCCGCCATCTCGCAGCAGCCCGCCAACCCGCAGCAGCCCGCCATCTCGCAGCAGCCCGCCACCCCGCAGCAGCCCGCAACCCCGCGGCCCTTTTCCATTCGCATCCCCGAGCGAAAATGGTTCGTCGGCGACGCGATAGTCTCCGACTTGCTGTAAAAGCCGTCTAATTTGTAAAAACCGTAAAAAATCGCTATCTTGCGAAGATTTTCGGCGCGTTTTTTCGCGCGCGGACAGTAGCGGACAGTAAATGTCGTAAAGAATAACATAACCGATAATAAAATGAAACGTATCTTTTCTCTTTTTGCGGGCTTTGCCGCGTTGGGCCTCCTGCTTGCTTCCTGCTCTACGGAGCCGTATGCCGTCGTTCCCCAGCCGGAAAGCCTGCAGATGACGGGTGGCTGCTGCAAGGTGCCCGCCATTATCAAAGTGTGGTCTGAAAGCGAAGACCTCCAGGCCGTCGCCCTGACCTGGGGCGAGACGATGGCCAAGACCTTTGCGCCCGGAACGGACAGCACGTCCCACCATCATCTGCGTATCGTCTCGGATGTTGTCCTTCCCGCCGTTTCCCTCGCCGAAACCAAGGAAGAAGCGCTCGTGTGCGTGGGTATCGACAGCACCCTCGCCGCTTCCCGCTATGAACTGACCGTGGGTAAGAAGGGGATTGAAGTCAAAGCCGGTGCGCCCGAAGGCGTGTTCTGGGGCTTGCAGAGCCTTTCCCAGATTCTCCTTCAGGAAAAGGCGAATGCCGACGGCGTGCGTAAAGTCAAAGGCGTGAGCATAGCCGACGAACCCCGCTTCGCCCATCGCGGTGCCCTGCTCGACTGCGGCCGCTTTTTCTTCAGCGTGGATGAAGTCAAGACTTTCATCGACATGCTGGCCGTCAATAAGATGAACATCCTCCACTGGCACCTGACCGAAGATCAGGGCTGGCGCATTGAAATCAAAAAATATCCGAAACTGACCGAAGTCGGCTCCTTCCGCAAGGAGACCTCCTATGGCTGGGCCAGCAAGATAGAAGAAGAAAATGTCTATGACGGCGTTCCCTACGGCCCTTATTTCTATACCCAGGATGAGGCCCGTGAAGTGGTCGCCTATGCCGCCGCCCGCTTCATTACCGTAGTCCCCGAAATCGAAATGCCCGGCCACTGCCAGGGCGCCATCGCCGCCTATCCCTGGCTGTCCTGTGACGGCAAAAAAGTGGATGTCTGCTGCCGCTGGGGCGTAATGAAGGAAGGCGTCGTCTGCCTGGGCAAGGAAAGCACCTTCAAATTCTATGAGGATGTGCTTGACGAAATTTGCGACATCTTTCCGAGCGAGTATATCCACATTGGCGGCGATGAAGCCCCCCGTGCCCATTGGGAGAAATGCCCCAAGTGCCAGGCAACGATGAAACAACAGGGCTTTACCCGCGAAGCCGAACTTCAGAGTTATCTGAACAGCCGTATCGAGGATTATCTCGCCGCCAAGGGCCGCAAGATCATCGGCTGGGATGAAATCCTCGAGGGTGGCGTGACCCCTTCTGCCACGATTATGTCCTGGCGTGGGACCAAAGGCGGCATTGCGGCTGCCAAACAGGGAAACAAAGTCATCATGACCCCCGGCTCCCACTGCTATCTCGATTATTACCAGACCCACGATCCGATGACGACCGGTGAGATGGGAGCCCAGCGCAAGCATTATCTTCCGCTGCAGCGCTGCTTCGAGTTCGATCCCTTCGACCAGCTCAATGAGGAAGAGAGTAAGTGCATTGTCGGTCTGCAGGGCAATCTCTGGTGTGAGTATATGCCTACCTTCGACCATGTCCAGCACATGGCATTTCCCCGTTTGTCCGCCCTTGCGGAAGTGGCGTGGAGCACCACTCGTACCGACTATGATAATTTCCTCGACCGGATGAAAAAGGCGATGGTCCCGACCTACGAGTACCACGGCTTTGTCTATGCGCCCTATGTCTTTGACGGCACCGAGACGTATCAGTTCCCGAAAGAGGAGTTCATCCGCCCGGAATCTTTCCGCTTCAAATAAAACCAACCCGTAAAAACGTCGTCTATGAACCTCTGCGCGGAAAGGATTGAGCGTCTGCGCGCCCTGATGGGAGAGCGGCATCTGGATGCCGTCATCATCCCGGGCTCCGACCCTCACAAGAGCGAATATTTCGCGCCCCGCTGGAAGGGAATCCAGTGGCTGACCGGCTTTACCGGAGAGGCGGGGGATGTGGTCGTGACCGCCACCCACGCCGGTCTCTGGACGGATTCCCGTTATTTTATCCAGGCCGCACAGGAACTGGACGGCAGCGGCGTGCAACTGCACAAACTCGGCGCGGAGGGAACCCTCTCCATTCCCGCCTGGCTCTGCGAGACATTTTCCGGCGGCGGCGGCATCCGTCTGGCTACTTCCGGCGATTGCCAGAGTGTGGCGTTTATTAAGGACCTTCAGGCGCGACTGGGCGCCGCCTTTGGCAGCGACTCCTCGGAAATCATCCTCTCCGGGGACATCCTTGACAGTCTGTGGGACGACCGGCCCGCCATACCCGAAAGTGACATCATCACCCTCGACGAAGAGGAGGTGGGTTGGACCCGCCTGGAAAAGATCGCCTGGATTCGCCGTTTTATGGAAAAACAGAAGGGGTGCGCCGCGATACTTCTTTCTTCTTTGGACCAGATCGCCTGGATGCTCAACGTCCGGGGATCCGATATCGACTACAATCCGTATGTCATCTCTTATCTGCTCATAACGGGCGACCGCGTGCTGTGGTTCGTCTCCAAGAGCGAAGTGGAGGAAGAGTCCGAGACGGCGGACAGTTTCGCCCTGCTCGCCTCGCAGGGAATAGAAATCAAGGCCTACGACGGCTTGTTTTCCGAACTTTACGACCTGGCCGATGAGGGGCTGGGCGGCAAGGTGTTCGTGGACCTCGACAGTCTCAACGCGCAGGTCTATGCCACGCTCACCGACGCCCTGGGCGAAGACGGCATCCTGGCGGGCATTTCTCCCGTCATTCTGCGCAAAGCCTGCAAGCATCCCAAAGAGATAGAAGGTTTCCGTCATGTCTTTTTCGAAGACGGCATCGCCGTGGAACGCTATCTCTACTGGTTGGAAACGGCTCTCAAAGAGGGCCGGAGCGTGACGGAGCGCGAGGGCGCGGACAAACTCGAAAGTTTCCGAGCCCAGATTGAAGGCTATCGCGGCAACAGTTTCGGAACCATTTCGGCCTGGGGCCCCGGCGCCGCGCTTCCGCATTATGCCACGCCCGAAGAAAACGCCCCCGTCATTCAGCCCCGCGGGCTGTATCTGGTGGATTCCGGCGGTCAGTATTTCTACGGGACCACCGACATCACCCGTACCGTTCCCGTCGGTGAGTGCACGGACTTGGAAAAGGAAGATTACACGCTGGTCCTCAAGGCAATGATTAACCTCTCGATGACCGTGTTCCCCGAAGGAACCTGCGGCATCCAGCTCGACGCCCTCGCCCGCACCCATTTGTGGCGCAGCCGTCGCAATTTCGGCCATGGTACCGGTCACGGCGTGGGTTTTCTCTCCGGCGTGCACGAAGGACCGCAGAGTTTTCGCCCGACCAACCGGGTGGCTCTTCGCGAGGGAATGGTGACCTCCAACGAACCCGGCCTCTACCGGGAAGGTATGCACGGCATCCGCCACGAGAACATCGTCCTCTGCGTCGGTGCCGGGGAAAATGAATTCGGGAAGTGGATGCGTTTCGAGACGCTGACCTGCTGTCATTTCGACACGTCCATCCTTCGCCTCGACTTGCTTTCTCCCGAAGAGATCGCCTGGCTCAACGAATACAACGAAAGCGTGTACCAGCGCCTGGCCGAACGCCTGGAAACTTGCGAGGGGCCGGCGATGCGCGCCTGGCTGCGGGGAAAAACCCGTCCCGTCGGGCCCCACGATTAATGTTTTCCCAGTCGCCGGATTGCAATGAATATAGAAGTCTTTCATTTTGGCCCCCTGCGGGCGGCCTGTATGGTGTTGTGGGCGAAGGGCCCCGACTGTTTTGTCGTGGACGCCTGTTTCTACGCGCCCGGTGAGAAAGAAAGTCTGTATGGCTTTCTGAAGGAAAAAGGCCTGAAACCCGCCGCCATTTTGCTGACACATACCCATTTCGACCATATCCACGGTGTGGAAGAATGTTCCCGCGATTTCGGAGGCCTGACGGTTTACTACAGCGAGGCGGACAGGGGCATTCTGGCCGACCGGGAAAAGAACTGCCGTTTCCTGGGCCTGCGGGTGCCGGGCGTGGATTTTCCCGTCCATTATGTGCAGGATGGGGAACAAATCTCCATTCCCGGCCTGACGCTCGAAGTGCTCGCCACCCCGGGCCACACCCCCGGCTGCGTCTGCTATCTCGACCGGGAGGGGAAGATTCTCATTAGCGGGGACACCCTCTTTGCCGGCACCATCGGCAGGACCGACCTCGGTGGAGGCGATTATGACCTGCTGATGGACAGCATTCAGCGAAAAATCCTTCCGCTGGACGGGGATATCGAAGTCTATCCCGGCCACGGGCCTTCCACGAGTATTGGCGTGGAACGCCGCAGCAATCCCTTCCTGCAACCCTTCAACAGCCCCGACGGCGACGACGAAGCCTTCCTATGAGTTCGTTGATCCGCATAGTAGGGGCCTGCGCCAACAACCTCAAGGGGGTCAGTCTTGACATCCCCCGGGACAAGTTTGTCGTGGTGACAGGCCTGAGCGGCAGCGGGAAATCTTCCCTTGCCTTCGACACCATCTGTGCGGAAGGCCGCCGTCGCTACCTCGATACCCTCTCGCCCTATGCCAAACATTTCATCGGCTACCTGGACAAGCCCAACGTGGAGTCCATCGAGGGCCTGAGTCCGATTATTTCCATCGAACAGAAAACAACGGGCAGCAACCCCCGTTCTACGGTGGGAACCATAACGGAAATTTACGATTTCCTTCGCCTGCTGTTTGCCAAGGCCTCCGTCGCCTATTCCCCGGCGACCGGAAAACCCATGGTGCAATATACCGACGAGCAGATCGTGGACTTGTTGCTGAGCCGCTACGAGGGCCGCAAATGCTACCTCCTCGCTCCGCTCGTTTCCGGCCGCAAGGGCCACTACAAGGAACTTTTTGCGCAGATGCGAAAACGCGGTTATACCCATATCCGCGTGGATGGAAAAGTGAGTGAACTGACGGATATCGAGAGTGTGGACCGCTACAAAAACCACTTTATCGAACTGGTGGTGGACCGCCTCAAGCCTTCTTCCGAAGACCTCGCCCGCATCCGTAAATCGGTGGAAACGGCCCTGAACTACGGCAAAGGGTCGCTCTGTGTGCTGGACGATGAAAGCCAGCAGATGGAATACTTCTCCAAGAATCTCGTCTGCCCGGACAGCGGTCTGTCCCTGCCGCTTCCCCAGCCCTTCAGTTTTTCGTTCAACTCCCCGCAGGGTTACTGCCCCCGCTGCAAAGGCCTGGGCGTGGTCGGCGTCGGGGAACCGGACGAAATCGAGCCTCAGCCCCTTGGCGTGGCTTCCCTGATGGAAGAAGAGGAGGGGGACGACACGAAGGAAAAACGCGTCTGTCCCCTTTGTGAAGGCCGGCGTCTGAAAAAGGAGACAACTTACTTCCGGATTGACGGAAAAACCATTTCCGAGGTGGCCGACATGGAGATTTCCCTTCTGCAGCGGTGGCTCGGTTCGCTGGAGGACAAAATGGGCAAACGGGAACGTCTCATTGCCCACGATATCCTGCGGGAACTTCGCGACCGGGTGGGTTTTCTCGTGGACGTGGGCTTGGATTACCTTTCCTTGAGCCGGGCGACGGCATCGCTCTCCGGCGGGGAGTCCCAGCGCATCCGCCTGGCCACGCAAATCGGTTCGCGTCTGGTGAACGTGCTCTATATCCTTGACGAGCCCTCCATCGGCTTGCATCAGCGGGACAACCGCAAACTGATTGCTTCGTTGCGCAAGTTGCGGGACGAGGGGAACGGCGTGATGGTGGTGGAACACGATGCGGAAACCATGCTTTCGGCCGACTGGCTCGTGGATGTGGGACCCGGAGCGGGGGAGGATGGCGGAGAAATCTGCTACAACGGCCCCGCCGACGGCTATCTTTCCTCCGGCGTTGCTCCTGCGGCTTCCGGCGATTCCGCCCGTCCTTCCTTTACCCTGCGCTACCTGCGGGGCGAACTGACCCTGCCCGTCCCCGCCGTCCGCCGCAAAGGGAACGGCAAGACGCTGCGTCTGGAGGACTGTACGGGCAACAACCTGCAGCACGTGGACGTGGAAATCCCCTTGGGATGCCTCGTGGGCGTTTGCGGGGTGAGCGGTAGCGGCAAATCCACGCTCATCAACGAAACGCTGGTGCCCATCCTTTCCAACAAGTACATGCACACCCACGAGCCGGCGCTCCCCTGCAGAGCCGTGCACGGGATGGAAAACCTGGATAAAATCATCGTCATCGACCAGGACCCCATCGGCAAGACGCCCCGCAGCAATCCGGCCACCTTCACCGGCGTGTTTACCGAAATCCGTAACCTATTTGAGAGCACCCCGGACGCCCGGGCGCGCGGCTTCAAATCCGGCCGTTTCTCCTTCAATGTGCCGGGCGGCCGCTGTGAGGCCTGCAAAGGAGCCGGGCTCAAACTGATCGAGATGAACTACCTGCCTTCGGTCCACGTCATCTGCCCCGAATGTGCGGGCAAACGCTACAACGAAGCCACGCTGGCCGTCCGCTACAAAGGCAAAAGCATCAATGACGTGCTGGAAATGCCCGTTTCCGAAGCCTGTGAATTCTTCGACAAGGTCCCGAAAATCGCCCGTCCGCTGCGGGCGATGAGGGAAGTCGGCCTGGGCTACATCCGCCTGGGGCAGTCCACCGTCACCCTATCCGGCGGGGAGTGCCAGCGCATGAAACTGGCCGCCGAACTGGCCCGTCCGGGGACGGGAAAGACCCTCTATGTGCTGGACGAACCCACGACGGGCCTTCATTTCGAGGATATCCGCATCCTGCTCGAAGCGTTGAATCGGCTCACGGACAAGGGCAACAGCGTATTGGTCATCGAGCACAACCTCGACGTTCTCAAGAATATGGACTATCTGATAGACCTGGGACCCGACGGAGGATACCGCGGCGGCCGCATCGTCGCCCAGGGAACGCCTGAGCGTCTCTCGACCGATCCCGCTTCCGTGACCGGCCCTTTCCTAAAGGAAATCCTCTGATTTCTTGTTTGGTTTTCCAAAAAAATATTCGTACCTTTGCCGCCGTTTTTGGGCGTGAAAAAACGCCACGACGACAAACTATGAAAAGAAAAACTTATCAAGAACCTGAATGTCAAGTACTTGCGTTAGCTCAGAGCGGCGCTCTCTGCGTAAGTGACTACACCTCGGGATTTTCCACTCCCGGAGATTACATTGTCGATGATAATTACAACGAAATGGAGTAGCCCTATGAAAAAGTATATTCTCCCGGCTGCTTTGCTTTTTGCCGCAGCCATTTCCTGCACCAAAGAAACTCCTGAAAGCGAAAATAGTTTTGCCTCGAAAAACGATATTCCGATGCGCAGCGTCCAATTTGTCGGCGCCCGGGCGGAAATGTCGGATGAGAACGGGACGAAGACCCTGCTCGACGGCAACGGTCTTGTCCGCTGGAGTTTGGGTGACGCCCTTTCCGTGTTCGACAAACTGACCAAGAGCTTGCAGCGGTTCGAGAGCGAGCTCGACGAACTCAACAACCGTCTGGCCACCTTCTCCGGTCAGCTCCCGACGGCCACCAGCGAGTTCTGCGCCATCTATCCCTACAACGAGAACGCCTCCATGAGCGAGGATGTCGTCTCGACCACCCTTCCCGCCACCCAGCAGGCCGTCGCCGGTTCCTTCGCCGCCGATGCAGACCTGGGGTTTGCCGCCGGCAACCTTCAGGAAAACGCCGATGCGTTGAATTTCAACCATCTTTGCGCCCTGCTTTCCTTTAAGATGCCCTCTTATGTCGACGGCGCTTCCCAGGTGGTCGTCGCCTCCAAGAGCGGAACGGCGATGGCGGGCAACGTGCAGGTGAGTACCGCCGATGCGGCCATATCCTCCGTTTCCGGTTCTTCCAGCATCACCCTCGGCGGCAACGCCCTCCAGGCGGACGGCACCTACTACGTTTCCGTGGCTCCCGGCACCTATACCAACGGTTTCACCTTCACGGTGACCACCGCCGCCGGCAACAGTTATACCGCCCAGACCACCCGCACCCTGGCCGCCGAAGCCGGGCATCTCTATCCCCTCGGCACCCTCGGTCTCGTGCTCAACGTTACGCCCGTCGTTACGATTGCGCATACGACCAACTCCAGCGGCGAGCTCAGCGGCTCCACCGCCACGCTCTCGGCCATCAGCCTGCCCGCCGAATATGCGGGAATGGTTACGGGCTGGAGCGTCATCCTCAAGAGAAACGGCACGGAAGTCCGTCGCCTGACGAGCGCTTCTTCCTCCATCTCCGGCCAGATGTCCACCCGCAACAGCTATGCCTACCTGCCCCAGGGCAACTATGACATCGAAGCGACCTACACCCTTTCCGACGGCAAGAGCAAGAAGCTGACCGGTACGGCCACTTCGCCCGCCCCGACGGTGTCGCTGACCCTCGGCGGATATACCAATTACGATGATTATATGGGCACCAACGGCCGTACGAAGAGCACCTCTTCCGCCAACAGCCTCGACGGCTCGACGGTCTACAGCCCCAGCGTAAAGGTCAATGTGACCGAAGCCCTGCTGGAAGATAGCAAGTACGGCAACACGACCTGTTCATACTCC
The DNA here is from genome assembly GCA_017961345.1 of Bacteroidales bacterium. Lineage (GTDB taxonomy): Bacteria > Bacteroidota > Bacteroidia > Bacteroidales > UBA932 > Cryptobacteroides. Next base: position 70,356 of record JAGCXP010000032.1, read on the forward strand.
TACGACGGCGGCGCCGCCACCTCTTTCAGCGGCAACAGCGCCTCCCTGGGCAACAAGACCGCTCAGAGCTGGGCCGCGCACACCCTCACCGCCACCTGCACTTTCGACGGCGTGACGGGCAATGCCTCCAAAACCTTCAGCGTGACAGGACTGCCGTTTTCGGACAGTGCGCCTGGGACCACCTCCTATTGGTCGCTGGGTAAATCGTGCTGGCATGATGGTAATAGGATTGCCATTGGCGATGGAACGAACAATAGCCTTAAGGTATCCGTCTCTTTCTATTGCCCTGCAAGTATCAATGTTGCTTTTTCCAGTTCTGTGGAAATAAAAACGGCTTCGCTTTTTAACAGAAATGGAGTAACGGTAAAGGCGGGAGGAAGCCAGATCGTAAGTCAGGACGGTCCGACAGGCACGAATGTTTCTTCCACTTATTCGCTTTCTTCGAATAGCGGAACACTGACCTCATCTAATGGAAACATTGAATATGAAGGAAAAAGGTGGGGAGCGAACAGTGTTGTCTGGATTAACAGCGCTTCTGTGACCTATCGTTAGGCATTGTAATTTGCCCGATTCAAATAAAAGTGCTAATTTTGTGAAAACAGAATTGGCACTTTTTGCATCTAAAGCATAGTGTGCGTATATATTTCATCTAAAGCATAGTGTGCGTATATATTTAAGGTAACCGAATCTGCATTGCTTATGAAAAAGATTTTTTCCGTCCTGTTGCTGCTGACCCTCTCCGCCGGATTCTTCCAGGCGCGTGCGTTTGAAGAGGATGATTACTACGATTACCCCAATGATCTGGGCCTGAGTTACGGATTCTTCCCGCTTCAGGATCTTTTCGGAGGGATTGTGGCGGCTTTTGTCGCCATTCCCGCCGGCGCGTCCGGCAATAAGTCGGAACTCAAGTCGATCGGCGTCATCGGCCTGTCCTACAACCGTACCGCCAGTAAGCTTCTGGACCTCGGCGGGGTTGTCAATTTCAGCCGTGTGTCCGTCAATTCCTATAAAAAAGACGAGGATCCTTCGGGTACGATCAACAGCACCAGTATCGACTTTTACCTGGCGATGTTTACCCTCAAACTCTACTGGTTCCGCTACCCCGCGGTGGCTATGTATTCCAAGTTCGGTTTGGGCGGAGGCGTCGTCGGTGCGTCCTCGGTCGTGACCGACAACTGGGGGAGGCATGATCGCAGTCCCTACAGCGTCGGATTCTTCCCGGCCGCCCAGATTTCTCCGGTCTGCGTGGAGGCGGGCGGAAGGTTGCGCGTCTTCGCGGAACTGGGCTTCGGTATGGAAGGTATCGGCAATTTCGGTCTGAAATATTATTTCTAGACCGGCGCTTCAAATAATTCAGAAAAATTTCCGCAAAAATTCCAAAATAAATTTGCGGAATAAAAAAAGTTGCTTAACTTTGCAGCCCGTTTGGGAAAAACGAGCGTTTTGAACAGGCGGAATGAAGCTCATTGACAATATTGAAAGAGAGAAAAACAGTAAAATGTTTTTCGACATAACGAGGTAGAAAATAAATTACGAAAGATAGTCTGTAATTGAATTTAGGAGTTTTTTCTGGATTTTGTTAGGGACTACAA
>JAGCXP010000033.1 GCA_017961345.1 Bacteroidales bacterium
CAATCAGGTGCTGGAGCATCTAATCGGCCGAGATTTGCCCCATTTTTTGCCCGATCAAGTGCTGGAGCATTGCTCTACGCTGTTTTTAGCCCATTTTCAGCGTGCGCGTGTGCTTTTCGCGGCGACGCACTGGCGCTCGCTCGCTCGAAGGGAAAATTCGGGGCCCACTCGTTCGCTTGCCGCATAACTTGCTCCCTTTCGGTCGCTTCGAGCAAATGCGGCATCCGCTTCGCGGCCCGCTCCCTGCGCAATCCCTCCCGCCCCCGTTTTTCCCACTACGCTCGGAGCGTTCAGCACGCCGCCGCTGTCGCACACTAGTGCAGGAAAGGGCAAAAACAAGGAGCAAAGCTTCGCACTTGCGGTCTATCTCTCCAAAAATCGCGGAGCAATCCCGCGGACGAGGAAGTACTCGGCGGCGAGATAGGTGCCCATGACGAGGGCAAAATATTCCCCCAAATGACTTTTTCCGCTCGTTATAATAAATTTTGCATTTCTCTCGGCTTATTCGAATTTTTATAAGATTTTTGAGATTCAAAACCCGGAAAAAGGGATTTTGAAATTCTTTTCACCTCCGCTCCCTCAACGCCCTCGCACGCGTTTTCTCTCTATGGCTATCGTGTCAGAACCTTTGAGTATCGCCGGTCTATGTCCAAAAATGTAGACCGGGAACACTGCCTAGCCTCTCCCCGTCATTCCCGGCCCGACTGGGAAGTAGGATGCTGCACCCGATTATTTCAATAAAACAACGATGATTCAACTTTCCGTTTCATATCGTTAGTCCAATTTTCAAAAATATTTTCTAACTTTGAATCGTATGCCGAGGGCATGCAGACATATTGCGAAAGTGTTTTTCGCCAGCCCTGTAGGAAATCTGGACAATTTTCTCAAAGGAATGGGCTCGGTCACAAACACTCCGCCTGTCTTTTGTTTATGCTGCCGGTGGGCCTCTGCCCGCCCTACAACATAGCGAGCGGGTGTGGAGTACGATCGTCTTCATTCCAACGTTTGTCCAGAACGTCCTACAGAAGTTACGAAAACGGCTCCACACCTTTGCTATTATATCCACATAATGCCCATTCGGAGCCGAGGGCCGTTAAAATTTTTATGGCTAAGGAATCCAAAGCATCAGATGTCCGCTTTTTGGCGGACTCGACCGAAGACAAAGACGGCGCAAAGGAAGTAATCATGGATTATGTCATCTCCTGGATGCTGAGACGGGCACAGAACATCTGTTCAGATGAAAAACCAATCCTCTACAATTACTGTCGCAAGTTTTTGGGAACTCTCATTGGAAAGGAGTTGAAGGATGAAGACGAGATCGAAGTCGAAACCTGGAAGCAGTACGAGCGCATTGATTTATGGGCCTCCGTGAAAGTGAATGGTGAGCAACACGATATCCTTATTGAGGATAAATACTACACGGGTGTCCATAGTAATCAATTAATTCGTTATAGAGAAATCTTTGATCGCTGGGTTGGAACTCATCGTCCAAACGCCAAGAAACACTATTGGCTTCTTACTTGTTTTGATAACGAGTATTCAACAGATATCTACGATGCGGCACTCCAAGAAAGCGGTTTCAAAGCTCTTTTCTGGGAAGATATGCTCGACGCGATGGGGCTCAATGTAGACAATCCTGAGGAGTCCGAGAGCGATATTTTTAATGAATTTTGGATTAATTGGTAAAAATAGGAACGAATGAAACGAAATATACTTTTGATTGCTTTAGCAATTTTGATTTCTATGCCAGTCTGTGGCCAGATAAACATTTTTAATGCTAAGAAAAAGCAGAAAGAACTTATTGATGCTCTCTCTAAGATTGCCCAAGAGGAACAGGCGACACAACAAGCGGCACTTGCTCCTGTTGAGAAGGAGAAAGAGGCGATAGAAAAACAATATAAAGGTCAAACCTTGTATTTTATAACCGATTTAGATTACTATACAAAAGATGGTTATCATATTGATGTGATGTCTCCCAATGATACTGAGAAGGGTACATTTCGCCTTAGGGCTCTATCTGGTAAAGATGCATTTTGCGTTGTGGATACATCTATTGTCAAACGAAATGAAGTAATAAGCAAAAGTGCTTATGTTTGTACGGATGTTATCTTAGTTAATCATGTTGACAAATATGGTAAAGTGCCTGACGCTGTTGCTTTGCGATTAATGGGTAAAAATCCAGATGATTTGACAATAAGATTAAATAGAGGGGTGAGAGAGTATCCCGTTGTTTTATATGTTTATTACTCAAAGGCACAAAGAGGTGTAGATGCGGGTTGGGGCACATATATTTATGGTTATAACAATACGTATGGTGATATTCTAACCCCTAAGCCGATATCCGTAAAAGTTAAAACTTCTTTAGGGGAAATAGAGAGCACATATACACATCCTTTGAATCTAGCAACAGATGCAGACTTGGATTCACTTGTACTTGACTTGCAAGGCAAATATAAATCTAAACGTGATGCTCAACTGGCTGCTGAAATCGAGATGAAAAAAGCAAAAGAAGAGGCAAAAAAACGACAAGAAGAAGAGAATAGAAAATACTTAGAGGAATTGAGATTGAAGAGGGAATATGAAATTGCACGAGAAAATGAATTGAGAGAGCAAGCAGAACGTGTGGAAAGAGAAAAGATTAATGCGCTTAATATAAAATATGGCGAATTCGGAACGCTAGTATATAATCATCAGATTGCAATAGGTATGAGCAAAGATGCTTGTGTTGAGGCGATCGGTGAACCGCTTCGTAAAAAAGTTTTGGATGAGGAAATTCAGTTTGAGTATAGCGATAAACTCGTGATTTTTAGCCGTTCTACAGAAAAAATTATTAATTTTTATAAATATTGATGATTATGCGAAAGACATTTGTTGTACTATTTGCTATACTCATTATCTGTGGGTGTAACAATCTCAGCACTCAACCTAAACATCTACAGAATCCAGAATTACTCGGTTGGGTATTTCGTGGCTGTATGAGCCGTTCATTAGCAGAACAAATTAAAAATGACTTTGTCAAACGAGTTAGAAACAAAACAAAAATCGTTAAAGGCTTTGAAAATCTTGGAACTCTTGAAGATGCTGTGATTCAGGTGTTTGTGTGGGCTCCGCTTCCAATTGGAGATCAAGACGGAACGGCATACTCTCTAAAAGCATACCTGGATGAATATGGGGATGTTGTTAACCAAGCATCGTGGGGAAAAGAACGGGCAATTATCGAACGCGAGAAATCGAAGGCTCAGAAACTTTTTTTGGAACTTATTACTGCTTATTTTGCTGAATACAATCAAATCGCATTGAATAAATTTCGCGTGTTGAATTGTATTTGTAATGACAATGCTCAATGTGACAGTTACACTGGATATATTGTAGAGTATGAGGTGGGTGAAGGGTATTATGTGCTCTTGGCATTATACGAATACAAAGAATCAAATCGATATAACGCCGATATAGTTTACAAAGGGAAGTCTCTTCATGAACTTCACAGTCATTACAATTAACCTTTGAGTGTCGCCGGTCTACGTCTGAAAATGTAGACCGGGAACACTGCGCTTCAATACTTAATCTTGAAGTACTCGAGGAGGGATTTGAAGTGGTCTTGGGCGGTGAGGCAGGTGTCGGTGAGGTAGCCGGGAGCGTGGTCCCAACGCTCATATATTCCATATCGGCAAGTCTCTCATAAAATTCGCTCCAAAGATAGAAAGATTTGCCGATATCGGCAAGTTTTGCTGCGTGATTACAAAAATAGCCGGTCTTTCTTCGGAACTGGCCAAAGTTTATCAATGAAGCCGAGGTCTATTCGTCAGCCGTTGCGGATAGCAGCTTGATCGTCCAGTCGGCCATCGGATTGGGAATACTGTACAGCCCCCCGTTTTCCTGCAGGTTGTTCATTGACAGGCGTACCCTTTTCTCTGGGTTGAATTTCTGGGTATATACCGAAAGGCTTCTGCCACCGATATTCCCTTCTGCCTTAACTTCGACGGGGATAATCTCGCCATCCTTGTCGATGACGAACTCTATCTCTGCGCGTCCGTCAGAAGTCCAGTAATAGGGCTTCTCTCCATGCAGTTGGGGAAGAAGGGCCTGGAGTGCGATGTTTTCGGCCATCGCCCCCTTGAATTCGGTATATCCGGAGTTCGGGTTCTGGATGACGTCTGGCTTGACGCCCGCCAGTCGGCGGAGAAGGCCGCAGTCACAGGCGTACAGCTTGAATGCCTCGCGGTCCTCGTAGCCGCTGAGGGGGACACCGGGCTTGCTCACATTGAATATCTGATAGACCAATCCGGCATCCGACAACCAGGTAAGCGCATCTTCGTAATCTTTGGCCCGTGCGCCCGAACGGACGATTCTATAAACGAATTTCCGGTTCTCACGGCTCAGTTGCGCAGGAAGTGACCGCCAGAGGGCGCGTATTCGGGTCACCTCTGCGGGTTCGGCATACTTGGAGAAATCTACTTCGACCAGGCTGAGGATATCCTTTAGGGCGTCTTCAACCTCTGCCATCCCTGCCCCGTCGAGCATCAGTGCGGCGACTTCCGGCATTCCTCCGCAGATCTGGTACCTGCGGAACTCCGAGGCCAGCTTGTTGAAGATGACGGCGGGTAGCCTCTGCGGGGAGGACAGGCCGTCCAGATAATCAAAGATGGCGGGCTCCGCCATCCGGAGGAACTCCCTGAAGGTGACGGGGTACATGTCAATCTTGTTGACCTGCCCCACGGGGACCTTCATACGCTTCTTTTTAACAGCGACGCCGAGTAGGGAGCCGGCGGCGATGATGTGATACTGTGGAGCGTCTTCGCAGAAATATTTAAGGGCGTTGAACACCTCTTCGCTCTCTTGGATCTCGTCAAAAAAGATGAGGGTTTCTCCTGGAAGAAGCGGAACATCGCTATAAGCCTGCAACTCTTTGATGATACGTTCAGGTTCCTTTGAAATACGAAATGCGTCCACCAGTTCGGGATTGCGGTCAAGGTCGAACTTAACGAAATACCTGTACTCGGATTTTCCAAATCGCTCAACGGACCAGGATTTCCCAATTTGACGTGCTCCTTGAAGGAGCATAGGCTTTCTTCTCGGTGATTCCTTCCAACGAAGGAATGAGCTTAAAATGTCTCTTTTAATCTCCATAATACATAATTAAGTGCGGATTTATGTGGTATTTATACATTTTTCTGCACTTGTTTGCAAATGTAGCGTTTTTTTTCAAACCAGCAAAACCAACTGTCACTCGGATTTTCTTTCCGAGTCATGCACGGTCTGGCCGGGAATCCCTAAAAAGTTGCAATTTCACAAAAAGGGGGCACGGTCCCAACGCTCATATATTCCATATCGGCAAGTTATAAATAAATTTGCTTTTCTCTCGGCTTTCGTGTAAATTTGTAAGATTTTTGTGAACTTGCAGAAGACTACAAATGAAAGTATTTAGCGAAGAATTGGTACGGGAGGCTTGCCGCGTAAACAGCGTGGCGAACCTTGCGGGCGCAACCATCGGCGAGGTGCTGCTGGTCGCCCAGTACCTGGAGCAGAAGACGGGGATTCCCTATATCCGGATGGATCAGGGCTCGCCCGGTCTGCCGATGAATCAGTACGGTATTGAGGCGGAGATAGAAGCGCTGAAAAGCGGCATCGGTTCGCAGTATCCGGCCGCTGCGGGGGTTCCCGAACTCAAGAAAGCGGCATCCCGTTTTGTCAAGGCTTTCATCGACGTAGATATTACGCCCCGAAGCTGTGTCCCTACGACCGGTTCCGTGGCGGCTTCTTTCGGAAGTTTTATCGCCTGTACCCAGCGTATTCCCGGCAAGGACAAGGTCCTGTTCATCGATCCTGGTTTCCCCATTCAGAAGTCCCAGCTTCGCGTGCTCGGCATCCAGTGGAAGGAATTCGATATCTACCCCTACCGCGGCGCGGAAAAGCTTCGTGCCAAACTTGAAGAGGAACTCGCCGCCGGAGACATCGACGCCATTGTCTATTCCAACCCCAACAACCCCGCGTGGATTTGCCTGGAAGAGGAGGAACTGAAGGTTGTCGGACAGCTTGCCACGAAATACGATGTCGTCGTGATGGAAGACCTGGCCTATTTCTGCATGGATTACCGGCGCGATTTGAGCCATCCGTTCGAGGCTCCCTTCCTGCCGACCGTCGCCCGCTATACCGACAACTACATCCTGATGCTCTCGGCCTCTAAGATTTTCAGTTATGCGGGCCAGCGCATCGCCCTCTGCTGTATCAGCGACCGGCTTTATGAGAAGCAGTATCCCGCCCTGGCTTCGCGCTACAAAGATGCCGGCGTGTTCGGCGTGAGCCTCACGGCCTCCATCCTCTATATGATTACCAGCGGATGCACCGCCACCACCCAGTATGCCTACGCAAAGATGCTTGACCTTTCCTGTGACGGCGTCATCAACTTCGTGGAGGATACCCGTGAATATGAGACCCGGACAAGACGGATGAAGGAAATCTTCACCCGCCACGGCTTTTCGGTCGTTTATGACCGCGACGTGACGGACAAGGTGGGCGACGGCTTTTTCTTCACCCTCGGCTATGAGGGGATGAGCGGGGAGGAACTGCTCGTGGAGCTGATGTACTACGGCGTGAGCAGCATCTGCCTGTCCACGACCGGCAGCCTGAAAGCGGGTGTGCGCGCCTGCGTGAGCCGCATGCGGGAGGAACTCTACCCCGTGCTGGAAGAAAGAATGAGTGAATTTGAAAAAGACCATAGAAAATGATTTGGAATCCGATTAAGGAGTGTATGCCTGAAGAGGAGAAAAGGGCCCTCCAAGGCAAACGCCTGCACAAGGTGGTGGACTACGTGTACCACAACGTACCCTTCTACCGCAAGAAGATGCAGGAAATGGACCTGGAGCCGGGCGACATCCAGACGATAGACGACATCGTCAAGCTTCCCTTTACCACCAAGCAGGATCTGCGCGACAACTATCCCTTCGGCCTGCAGGCGGCGCCTCAGAGCGAGATTATCCGTATCCACGCCTCCACCGGTACGACGGGCAATCCCACCATCGTGGGCTACACCCGCAAGGACATCGACGTGTGGAGCGAGTGTATGTCCCGCTGTCTTACGGCCTACGGCGTGCATCGCAACGATATCTTCTCCGTGGCTTACGGCTACGGCCTCTTTACCGGCGGTCTGGGCGTCCACTACGGCGTGGAGAACCTGGGCGCGACGGTCGTTCCCGCTTCTACGGGCGGTACGCAGAAGCACGCCAAACTCCTCAAGGACCTCGGTATCACGGGCATTGCCTGTACCCCTTCGTATGCCCTGCATCTGGCCGAAGTCATCGAGTCGATGGGCATTAAAAAGGAAGAACTCAAGCTCCGTGTCGGTGCGTTCGGCGCCGAGCCCTGGACCGAGAACATGCGGCAGGAAATTCAGGAACGCCTGGGCCTGAAAGGATACAATATCTATGGCCTGAGCGAAATCATGGGCCCCTGCGTCAGCTACGAGTGCGAGTGCCAAAACGGTTCCCATATCAATGAGGACCATTTCTATCCTGAAATCATCGACCCTGCCACCCTCCAGCCGCTGGAGCGGGGCAAGGACGGCGAACTCGTCTTCACCACCCTTACCAAGACCGGCATGCCCGTGCTGCGTTACCGTACCCGCGACCTCTGCAGCCTGCTGCCCGGCGACTGCCCCTGCGGCCGAACCTTCGTGCGGATGTCTTCCATCAAAGGCCGCAGCGACGATATGCTTATTATCCGCGGTATCAACGTCTTCCCTTCGCAGGTGGAGAGCGTGCTCCTTGAAATCCCCGAGTGCGCGCCGTACTATCGCCTCATCGTGGACCGCGTCAACAACCTCGATACCCTCACCGTGCAGGTGGAGGCCCGTCAGGATTACCTTTCCCAGGGCTTCGACACCCTCTCACCGCTCACCCAGCTTGAGAAGAAGGTGGCCGCTCAGCTCAAGAACGTGCTCAGCATCGCCGCCATCGTCCAAATCAAGATGCCGGGTTCGCTGGAGCGTTTCGAGGGCAAAGCCAAAATTGTAACCGATAACAGAAAACTAAAATAATGATACAGCAGCTTTCCGTCTTTATGGAGAACCGCGCCGGTACCCTGAGCGCCGTTCTTGATGTCCTCAAACAGGCTGGAATCCAGCTTCATGCCCTCAGTATCGCCGATACGGCCGACTACGGCATCTGCCGCATGATTTGCGACACCCCCGAGAAAGCCCGTCAGGCCCTGCTTGAGCATGGCGTTCCCGCCGCCCTCTCCGATGTGTGCGCGGTCGAGCTGGCCAACACTCCCGGCGCCCTGGCCGACATGGTGTCCCTCTTTACGAAAGCGGGCCTGAGCATCGCCTACCTGTACACCTTCCTGCTGAAGGACAAGCCGATTATGGTGTTCCGTACTGACGACGCCGCGAAGGCAAAGGGTATTCTGGAGTCCGGCGGACTCTGCTGTTTTAAATGGTAATACAATGAAAAACAAAAAGATAGGAACGCTTTGCGTTCAAGCGGGTTACAAGCCCGGAAGAGGGGAGTCCCGTCAGGTCCCCATCGTGCAGAGTACGACGTTCAAATACGAAACCTCCGAGCAGATGGGGCAGCTCTTCGACCTCGAAGCCAGCGGTTATTTCTACTCCCGCCTGGCCAACCCCACGGTGGATACGGTGGCTGCGAAACTGGCGGCCCTGGAAGGCGGCGTGGGGGCGCAACTGCTCTCCTGCGGGCAGAACGCCAATTTCTTCGCCATCTTCAACATTTGCGAGGCGGGGGATCACATGGTGAGCGCGGTGAGCCTCTACGGCGGCACCTTCAACCTGATCAACTGGACGCTCCGCAAGATGGGCATCGACATCACTTTCGTCGATCAGAACGCTTCCGAGGAGGACATCTCCGCCGCGTTCAAGCCCAATACCAAGCTGCTCTTCGGCGAGACGCTCACCAATCCGACGGTGGACGTGCTCGATATCGAGAAGTTCGCCCGCATCGCCCACGCCCACGGCGTGCCCCTCATTGTGGACAACACCTTCCCGACGCCCGTACATTGCCGTCCCATCGAGTGGGGAGCGGACATTGTCACGCACTCCACCACCAAGTATATGGACGGTCACGGCGCGGCGGTGGGCGGTGCCATCGTGGACGGCGGCACTTTCCCCTGGGACAAATATGCCGACAAATTCCCCGGCCTTTGCAAACCGGATGAGAGTTACCACGGCCTCGTCTATACCGAGCGCTTCGGCAAGGCGGCCTATATCACCAAGATCTGTACCCATTTGATGCGCGATCTCGGCGGTATCCAGAGCCCCCAGAACGCCTTCTACCTGAACCTGGGCCTGCAGACCCTGCATGTGCGTATGCCCCGTCACAGCGATTCCGGCTTGAAAGTCGCCCGCTTCCTGTCCGCCTGCCCGGACGTCAAGTGGGTGAAGTTTCCCGGTCTGGAAGGGGACAGCCAATATGCGCTCGCGCAGAAATATATGCCGGATGGCACCTGCGGCGTAATGGCCTTCGCCTTGAAGGGCGACCGTGCGTTCGCCAGCAAGTTCATGGACGCGCTGCGACTCATTACGATTGAGACCCACGTGGCGGACTGCCATACCTGTATCCTCCATCCCGCCGCCCATACCCATCGCCAGCTTTCCGACGAGCAACTCCGCGCCGCCGGGGTGGACCCCGACCTGATCCGCCTGAGCATCGGCCTGGAAGAGCCCGAGGACATCATTGCGGATATCGAGCAGGCGCTGAAAGCAGCTAAATGCTAGTTTATTTATGCAGAGACATTTTATCAAGATAGACAAACCTTTCCATTTCGAGGCCGGGGGAGAACTCCCTTACCTCGATCTGGTGTATCACACCTCTCCGCGGCCCTATACGCCGGGCGAGAAGGTCATCTGGGTCTGTCACGCCCTGACCGGAAACTCCGACCCGGAGGAGTGGTGGCCGGTGATGGTGGGCAAGGGAAAACTCTTCGACCCTGACAAGTTCTACATCGTCTGCGTGAACATCCTCTGTTCGCCTTACGGTTCTTCCTGCCCTGCGTCCATCAATCCGGAGACCTCCCGGCCCTATTATTTCGACTTTCCGAAGACGACCGTGCGCGACCTCGTGCGGGCCAACATCCTGATCCGGGAGCACCTCGGGATTGAGAAAATCGACCTGATGATTGGTCCGTCCCTGGGCGGTTTCCAAACGCTGGAATGGGTGATCATGGAGCCGGATGTGGTGAAGAACGCCATCTTCCTGGCCACCGCCACCCGCGCCATGCCCTATCTGGTGGCTTTCAACGAGTCGCAGCGCATGGCCCTGGAAGCGGATCCGACCTTCCGCGAGGCCAAATCCCTCAAGGGCGGTGCGGCCGGCCTCAGTTGCGCACGTTCCATTGCTCTGATTTCCTACCGCAACTACGATTGCTACAACCTGCGTCAGCAGGAGGTGGACGACGACACCCTCTTTGCCAACCGTGCCTGTACTTACCAGCAGCACCAGGGATTCAAGCTGATCAACCGTTTCGACGCCTACTGCTACTGGTACCTGTCCTACTGTTTCGACAGCCAGAACATCGGCCGGGGGAGAGGCGGCGTCGCCAATGCGCTCAAACGCATCAAGGCCCACTGTATGGTCATCAGCATCGATACCGACATCCTTTTCCCGCCCAAACAGGCCCTGCAGACGGCCCGGCTGCTGAGCAACGCTTCCTATTACGAACTGAGCTCTATCTACGGCCATGACGGCTTCCTGATTGAAGGTGAACAACTTACTGCAATTTTAGCTCCCAAAATAAACTCCTTATGAAAGTAATGAAGTTTGGCGGCACCTCGGTGGGTTCCGCCCAGAGAATGAAAAATGTGACCAAGCTGATTCTTGGCCCCAAACCCAATTTCGTGGTGCTTTCCGCGATGTCCGGTACCACCAACACCCTGGTGGAAATCTCCGGTTACCTCTACAGCAAAAACGCGGACGGGGCGCTGGATACGATTTCGCGCCTTGAGAAAAAATACATGCAGCACGTGGAGGAACTCTACTCCACCGACGAGTACAAAACCAAGGCGCGCGAGTACCTGCACGCGACCTTCGATTACCTCGCGTCCTTTACCAAACAGCTATTCACCCCGGTTGAGGAGAAAATCATTCTGGCGCAGGGCGAACTGATGTCCACCCATATGGTGGCTTTCTACCTGCAGGAGCAGGGGGTGAATGTCGAACTGCTTCCGGCGCTGGATTTTATGCGTACGGACGAGAACGGCGAGCCGGACTATATCTATATCCGGGAGCATCTCGGCGCCATTCTGAAGGAGAAGGCGGGAGCTCAGTTGTATCTGACCCAGGGCTTTATCTGCCGCAACTTCAAGGATGAGGTGGACAACCTGCAGCGGGGCGGCTCGGACTATACGGCTTCCCTGATCGGTGCGGCCATCCAGGCGGAAGAAATCCAGATATGGACGGACATCGACGGTATGCACAACAATGATCCGCGCGTCGTCGAAGGCACGAAACCGGTGCGTCACCTGCATTTCGAAGAGGCGGCGGAGCTGGGTTATTTCGGTGCCAAAATTCTGCACCCGACCTGCATCCAGCCGGCGAAGTTTGCGAACATTCCCGTGAAACTGCTCAATACGATGGAGCCGGAAGCCCCGGGTACGACGATTGACAACCGGGAGGATCCAGGCGAAATCAAGGCGGTGGCGGCCAAGGAGAACATTACGGCCATCACGATCAAGTCTTCCCGCATGCTCCTGGCGTACGGTTTTCTGCGCAAGGTCTTCGAAATTTTCGAGAGCTACCATACTTCCATCGATATGATCTGTACCTCCGAGGTGGGCGTGACGATGTCCATTGACAATACGACGCACTTGCCGGCCATCGTTTCCGATTTGAAGAAGTTCGGAACCGTGACGGTGGACAAGGATATGTGCATCGTTTGCGTAGTGGGCGACATGTCCTGGGAGAACGTGGGCTTCGAGGCGCGGGCCGTGGATGCGATGAAGGACATTCCCGTCCGTATGATTTCGTTCGGCGGCAGCAGCTACAACATTTCTTTCCTGGTGAAGAACGAGGACAAGAAACGGGCGTTGCAGGCGCTGAGCGCGAACCTTTTTGAATAATGCTGACAGCCGGGGGCTACACTTTTCACGCCGCCGCTTCGCGGCCCCTCCCAAAGCGAGCTTTGGGTCCCTCCCTCTTATGAGGCCGAGGGTGGCCACAGGCGATGAAAGTGTAGCCCCCCGGCTGTCCAATCTTATATAAAAATGTTAAAAGGACAGTTTCCGATAGAGAAGTTTAGCGGACTTCGAACACCATTCTACTACTACGATATGGACCTGCTGACCCGCACGCTCGAGGAGGTGAAGGGGGAGCTGGGTCGTCATCCGGACTATCGTCTGCACTATGCGGTGAAAGCGAATTTCAATCCGGAAATCCTCAAACTGATTGCTTCCTACGGCTTTGGGGCGGATTGCGTGAGCGGGGGAGAGGTGCGTGCAGCGGTGCAGGCGGGGTTCGATCCGAAGGATATCGTGTTCGCGGGCGTGGGCAAGAGCGATGAGGAGATTCTCTATGCGTTGGGCGTGGGGATCGGCCGTTTCAATGCGGAGTCGACGCCGGAATTGGAGGTCATCAACGAGCTGGCCGCTTCGCTGGGTAAAACCGCACAGGTGAGCATCCGGGTGAATCCGGACGTGGGTGCGCATACGCATGCGAACATTACGACGGGTCTGGCGGAGAACAAGTTCGGTATCAACTACGACATTCTCGAGGATGTCATCCGCTATTGTCTTTCCCTGGAGCACGTGGAACTTCGGGGGCTGCATTTCCATATCGGTTCGCAAATCCTGGAAATGGACGATTTTATCGCCCTGTGCAACCGTATCAACGAACTGTCCGTCAATCTTTCCCGTCACGGCCTTCCCGTGGGGGATATCAATGTGGGCGGTGGTCTGGGCATCAACTACCAGCATCCGAACCATTTCCCGATTGCCAATTTCGCGGGGTATTTCGATACCTTCAAAAAGCACCTGGACGTGAAGCCGGGAACACCGGTTCATTTCGAACTGGGACGCAGTCTGGTGGCGCCCTGCGGCTCGTTGATTTGCCGCGTCCTCTATGTCAAGCAGGGGACGTCGCGTCAGTTCGCCATTGTGGACGGCAGTATGACGGAACTGATCCGCCCGGCGCTCTACAAGGCGTATCACCGTATTGAGAACCTCTCTTCCAACGAGCCTGAGGAAATCTACGATGTAGTGGGTCCGGTGTGCGAGAGTTCCGATGTGTTCGTGAAGGCCGAGTCCATCGACAAGTGCCATCGCGGCGACTTCATCGCCATCCGTTCCGCCGGTGCGTACGGCGAAGCCATGGCCTCCCAGTACAATCTCCATCCTTTCCCCCAGTCCTACTACGACTGGAAACGGTAGGAGTATGAAACTTCTTTATTTTCACGGTTTTGCGTCCTCCGGGGCGACGGGGACGGCGCAACTGCTGCGGTCGATGATGCCGGAGCATGAGGTGATTGCGCCGGATATTCCGGTGGATCCGGTGGAGGCGCTGCCGTATTTGCGGGCGTTGGTCGAGCGGGAGCAGCCGGATTTGATTATCGGGACGTCGATGGGGGGCATGTATGCCCAGCAGATGTTCGGGGTTCGGAAAATCTGTGTGAATCCGGCGTTCAATATGTCGAAACTCTCGAAGGTCATGCGTCCGGGGACGTATAAGTTCCTGAATGGGCGGAAAGACAATGTGAAGGAGTTTCGGATTACGAAGGAGATTGTCCAACATTTTTATACGATGGAGATGGGGCAGTTCAAGGGGATCACGGATTTCGACCGGGAGAACACCTGGGGGCTGTTCGGCATTCACGATACGACGGTCAATACCTATGACCTGTTCAAGAAATACTATCCGAACGCCATTCGTTTCGACGGGGAACATAGCCTGAACGAGAAGGCGCTGCGGACGACGGTGGTCCCGCTGATCCGGCAGATTCTGGAGAAGTAGAGGCGGCAACGCGGATATTTCCCGGTCAAAAAATTACAATTTCACAAAAAAGGTCAAAAAAAGGAAAATCTTTTTTTGACTTTTTGATTTTTTCAAAAAAGCCATTCTATTTTTGGCGTCCAGAAATATGATGCCTATGGACGCTGTTTGTTCTTGCCTGCGGAACATGCTTCCGCCTTTTCGCCGCCTGTTTCTTGCGGCGCTATTGCTGTTCGTCACCTCCTGCCTGCGCCAGGCTTTGCCGGAATCCGAGACGGGGGAGCGGGTCTGCCTGACCGTATGCCCAAGGGGTGCGGTAGAGATGGGAAAGAGCGGTTGTGCGGGTTCGCCCGACCGGGTGTATTCCTATGTGCTGATGGCTTATCGGCTCGGACATCTGGATGCGAGCGTGCGCAGCACGGAAGGGACACCGCAGCCGCTTCGCTTGCTCAAGGGCTGTTCCTACCATCTCTATGCGCTGGCCCACGCGGGCACGTTCGAGGTTCCTGTTTTGGAGGAGGATCTGCTTTCGTGCAGTCTGCCCGGGGGCGCGTTCCCGGTGGAAGATGGGCAGGCGTGTGCGTTGCCCATGGCATGGAGCAGAATGGATTATATTCCGCAATCGGAAGCCCCGCTTACGCTGGATTTTGAACGCTTGTTTGCCAAACTGGTCGTGGGGTTGGACAAATCATCCCTGACGGCCTTGTCCGTTACGTCACTGAGGCTCCGTCAAGCGGCATCCCGGGTGTACCCTTTCCGCCCGGGCGTGAAAGCGACGCAGGTATGCGACGGGGATGCGGCTACGACGGCGGACCTTTCCCGCCTGAACGGAGGAGGAAACCTGGAGCTTTATATTCCGGAAAACTGTCAGGGAACGCTGCTGAAGGGAAACGAGCAGGCCCAGAATCGTCTTCCGGAAAATCTGGGGGATGCCGCCGGGCTTTGTACTTATCTGGAAATGTCCGTCCAATCGGAAAACGCCAACTTGATGGCGGGGGAGGCGACCGCACGGATCTATCTCGGAGAGAACGCCGCGGACAATTTCGATGTGAGACGGGGGGCGGTGCTGGATCTGTCCCTGTGCTGGACGGACCGGCTTTTGGGCGGACTGGACTGGCGGATAGAAAGCCGATGGCAGTTTCAGCGGGGGAGTGTGGAGGGTTGGATTGCCGAAGGCATGCACGGAGTGGGGGATTTGTATCGGGGGGAACGCTTCCGCTATGCCGTCCGGCCGTCGGATGAATTGCTTTCGCTGCTGGGCGGAAACCTGGACAACTGCGGCCTTTGCTGCCGAGTAGGCGAGACGCTTTCTTCCGCTCTTTCTTTTTCGGAGTGGGACGTCGCCGGCGGAGTCTGGTTGTCGGACGCACTTTGCGAAGCCCCGGCGGCGGATGCTTCCATATGGCTGACAATCAGTGGGAAACCTATCGTTCCGCTGTCGGAGGGTGTTCGGGTCAGATGGCCTTATATGTCACTGGAAGGATCTCCCACCGCCGTCCTCAATGGGGAGGAACAATCCTACGCGCTGACGTTTGCCGACCGGGATGGTCGTTTGCTGAGCGACTGCTATGGATTTGATTATAGTCTGTACGAGATGGATTATGACTGGTATGTGAGCAATACGGGATTGTCCGATACGGATCAGCTGGTGCAGGTGCGGACGGAGCCTCCCACGGCAGCGTATCCGCTGGGCAGGATGACGCTCCGCCTAGTCAACCAATCGAAGGATTACATCCGCCAGCGGGAACTGACGAGAACGCTGGGGCAACCGCTGGTGACATTTTATGTGGAAGAAATGAGCAAGGATACCTTGCTGACTTGCAGCGTGGCGGCGGACATTGCGCCCATCGATATCCGGATCAAGGACGCACAGGACGGAAACGGAGAATGGGAAGTTCAGATTCGCAATCCTTCCCGTCTGCCCGTAGACCTAGGGTGGGTGATGGCCGGAAAACTGGACCAAAGCTGCTCTGCAACCGCCCTTCCCGAAGAGTACGTTTCCAGGGAGATTACCTCTCTCAACCGTTTTACGGATGACGCGCTGGCAGTGGATGCCGTCGTCCGGGATCTGATTCCGGATACGTCCGTTGCCGATACGCTCCGGACCGTCCGCCTGAGGGGCCTGTCTTTCTGTACAGCCTCCCTCGGAAGACTTCCCTACAAACTGTCCCAGGGGCTTGAACCCTCCTGGCACTATCCCGGGACGCAGGCGCTGCTGGATGAAAAAATCCGGGTGTTCCCGCAGGGGGAAGCCGCTCAGATGCCGTTGCTCCAAATGAAGACATCTGGCTTCGAACGTAGCGGGGATGGCCCCTGCCCCGATCCGGTCTGGCTTCGCTACAGCGCTTACGATGATTTGCGCACCCTGCAGGTGTGGATGCGTTATTCCGAGGCGGACGCTGCGCCGCTGGTGAGTCTGACGCCCCAGGGAGATACGGCGACGTTCAAGGTCCTGCTGACCGGTTCTGTCTTCGGAGGTATGCACGTTACACCCAACGGAACGCTCTGGGGTGGGGATTACGATTATCAGACCTCCGTGGGCTTTACCAACCAGTCGACGGATTTTCCGGCGGACGGACAGGGACACCCGCTTCCGGGCACGCTGCGCGTGCAGTTGGACGCCCTCTATTTCATCACAGTGCAGGATGACTACACCTGGCTGGGCACCAGCCACTACGACCACCATGTCCGGCCGCAGTACACGCAGTCCACCTTTTATTTGATGGAGAAATACCCGTCCCGGCACATCTGGGTTCCGTCTTTCGACGTCAGCCTGGACCTGAATTATTACCATGCGCAGGACAATGTGACCCTCTCGGTCTATACCGCCGCCTTGAACCGGGATATCAACAAGGTGAACCTTTGGCTATTCGAGCGGAAGCGGTAAAAACAAGGGGCCGGCGAAATGCGCCAGCCCCTCGTTTTGCTGTGAAGAAAAATTATTTCTTCTTCTGACCGTATCTTGAGTAGAATTTGTCCACGCGACCGGCGGTGTCGACGAGTTTCATCTTGCCGGTGTAGAAGGGATGAGAAGTGTTGGAAATCTCAACCTTGACAACGGGATATTCAACACCTTCGTACACGATGGTCTCACGGGTGGAGGCGCAGGAACGGGTGATGAAAACCACGTCGTTGGACATATCCTTGAAAGCTACAAGACGGTAGGTTTCGGGATGAATTCCTTTTTTCATTGTCCTATGGTTTTAAAAAATTGTTTCTTTTGTCCGGTAAACGGACCGCAAAGGTACGCTTTTATTTCCAAAAAACAAAAATTACTGCAAGAATCAGGAAGAAGAAAGCGACAAGATGGTTCCACTCGATGGGCTGGCCGCGGAAAACCGTTGCGACGATGATGGTGAAGACCGACAGGGAGATCACTTCCTGCAGCACTTTCAGCTCCATCAGGTTGAAGGGCCCCCCGTTGATGTCCGAGCCCATCCGGTTGGCGGGGACCATGAAAGAGTATTCGAAGAGGGCGATGCCCCAGGAACTCAGGATGATCAGAATGAGCGGCCAGTTGTCGTTGATGTGGAGCTCGGAGAGTTTGAGCTGGCCATACCAGGCGAAGGTCATGAAAATGTTGGAAATAATCAGAAGGATAACGGTCCAAAAGGCGGTCATGGCGTGCTTTAAAAAAAGTATGCGAAGTTAGTCTTTTTCTCCGAAATTATGATTAATTTTGTCAAATGTTTAATGAAACGTACAACCAAAACCAAAGAATATGACACTGATTAAATCCATTTCCGGTATCCGCGGAACCATCGGCGGACCCGTCGGCGAGGGACTTACCCCGGTTGACATCGTCAAGTTTACCTATGCCTACTGCGACCAGCTCCGCAAACGTCGTCCCAAAGCCTCCGGTGAACGTTATAAAGTCGTTGTCGGCAAGGACGCCCGTATCAGCGGCGAAATGGTGGAAAATATTGTCGTGGGCTCGCTGATTGCCTGCGGCGTGGATGTGGTGAAGGCCGGTTTCGCCTCTACGCCCACCACCGAAATGGCCGTGATTTTCAGCAAGGCTGACGGTGGCATCATCCTGACAGCCTCCCACAACCCCAAACAGTGGAATGCCCTGAAGCTTCTCAATGAGAAAGGAGAGTTCCTGACGGCCGCCGAAGGCGCCGCCGTGCTTGAATGCGCGGAGAAGGAAGATTTCGATTTCGCGGACATCGACACCATCGGATCGGTTGTGGAAGAAGACTTTACCGACCAGCACCTCGATGCTGTCCTCGCGCTGCCGCAGGTGGACGTGGAGGCCATCAGAAAGGCCGGGTTTACCGTCGTTCTCGATGCGGTCAACTCCGTCGGCGGCATCATCATGCCCCGTCTCCTGAAGCGTCTCGGCGTCAAATGCATCGAACTCAACTGCACCCCTGACGGCCATTTCGCCCACAATCCCGAACCCCTTCCCTCCAACCTGGTCGAGCTCTGCCAGACCGTCGTGAAGGAAAAGGCGGACCTGGGCGTGTCCGTCGATCCCGACGTGGACCGTCTGGCCTTCATCTGCGAGAACGTGGATGCATTCGTCGAGGAATACACCCTCGTCAGCGTGGCCGACTACCTGCTCGAGTGCGCCGAGAAAGAGGGCAAGAAGGACCTGGCGACCGTTTCCAACCTTTCTTCTTCCCGTGCCCTTCGCGACGTGACCGAGAAACACGGCGGCACCTACTACGCTTCCGCGGTGGGTGAGGTGAACGTGACCACCCTGATGCACAAGGTCGGCGCCCTGATCGGCGGCGAAGGAAACGGCGGTGTGATTTATCCCGCCATTCACGCGGGTCGTGACGCTATGGTCGGCGTGGCCCTCTTCCTGAGCAACCTTGCTCACAAGAAGATGAAAGTCAGTGAGTTGAAGAAGACTTATCCCCAGTACTTCATTGCCAAGAACAAGATCCAGCTCTCCGACAAGGCCCTGATCGACAAGATCCTTTCCGAGCTCCAGGTCATCTACAAGAATGAGAACGTCAACACCATCGACGGCGTGAAGATCTCCTTCGAGGCCAAGAAGCAGTGGGTCCACCTCCGCAAGTCCAACACCGAGCCCATCATCCGCATCTATGCCGAGGCGCAGGACCAGGCTACCGCCGAAGCCCTGGCCCAGGAAGTGATCGGCGTGGCCGAGAAGATCATCGGCTAACCGGTGTTTTCCTTCCGGACAACCTCCCTCGCCCAGCAATTGGACAAATCCCTGCAGCAGGGACGGGTTGTCTGCATATGTACCCCCGGCGCCTACGACGCGTCCGGGGGTACTTATACTTGGGAACTCTTTGCCCAAAGGGGAAACCTTCAAAAAAGCCTCACGCTTCCGGAAGGGGAGTTTGCCGTTGATAGCGAGCAGGCATTCTCCTTTACGCGGGAAAATTTCGCGGGGGCCGACGCCGTGGTCGTGGACCTGCAGGATGCCGGATCCCGTTATTTTGCTCCCACCCGCAGCGTATTCACCCTGATGCGCCTGCTGGAGTCCATGGGCTCCGGGGCCCCTTCCCTTTATATTGTGGACCACCTCAATCCCTCCGGGCGCATCGTGGAAGGCAGTATGGGTGCGGTGTCCAAGGGGGGCGCTTTTCCCAAGACCTGTCACCGGCACGGTCTCACGCTCGGAGAGTTGTGCCTGCTGTATCAGAATGAAATCAATTTCCATCCGCCCCTGCATGTGATTTCCGCCCTGGCGGAAGGGGCCGCCCAACTGCTTCCTTGGGTGATTTCCCTGTCTGCGGACCTGCCCGGCCTTTTCAGCTGCGATATGTACAGCGGAGGATATCTGTGGCGCAAGACCAATTTCAATCCCGGTCTCGGCACGCCCCGTCCCTATGAATACGTAGGCGCTCCTTTTCTGAAGGTGGAGCCCGGCGAGCCCATCCCCGTCCCCGAAGGCGTGCTCCTTCGTCCCTGTACCTTCGTTCCCGGCGCCGGCCCTTATTCGGGTGAACGCTGCAACGGCTACCAGATTCTCCTTCGTCCGGGTTTTGACTATCCGTCTCTTTCCCACACGCTGCAGATGATGCGCTATTTCCGCGCGCATTGTCCCCAGTTCCGTCTGACGGCCGATTTCGCGGCCACGCTCGCGGACGAGACGCTGCTGGATTTTGTGGAAGGCGGCTCCGACTGGCCCACCGTCCGGGAGTACCTCAAGGTCGAGGAACAGAAATGGATCCGGAAAGCCCGGAAATTTACGCTTTATGAGAACAATCCCTATCGGATTAAGGGATAATTTGATTATCTTTGCGGATTAAAATTTATGTAAAAGAATATGAAGCAGGACATCGAAATTTTTGACTTGATCAAAGAAGAAAAGAGCCGCCAGAGCGCAGGCCTCGAACTGATTGCCTCCGAGAACTATGTTTCGGAGCAGGTATTGGAGGCGCTCGGCAGCGTCTGCACGAATAAATATGCCGAAGGCTACCCCGGAGCCCGCTATTATGGCGGTTGCGAGGTGGTCGACAAGATCGAACAACTGGCCATCGACCGACTGAAGAAAATCTACGGCGCCGAATACGCCAACGTTCAGCCCCACAGCGGTGCCCAGGCCAACATGGCGGTGCTCTTCACCGTGCTGAAACCCGGCGACACCTTCATGGGCCTCGACCTCGCCCACGGCGGCCACCTTTCCCACGGTGCGTCCGTCAATATGTCCGGTATGGTTTACAAGGCCGTTTCCTACGGCTTGGATGAAAACACCGGTCTGATCGATTATGACAAGATGGAGGAGAAGGCCCTCGAGTGCAAGCCCAAACTCATCATCGGCGGCGCTTCCGCCTATTCCCGCGAGTGGGATTACGCCCGTATGCGCAAGATCGCCGACAAGGTGGGCGCCCTCTTTATGGTGGACATGGCCCACACCGCCGGTCTGATTGCCGCCGGCCTGCTTGAGAACCCGGTCAAATACGCCGACATCGTCACCTCCACCACGCACAAGACCCTCCGCGGTCCCCGTGGCGGCGTGATTCTGATGGGCAAGGACTTCGACAATCCCTGGGGCCTCACCACGCCGAAGGGAGTCGTGAAGAAAATGTCCCAACTGCTTAATTCCGCCGTGTTCCCGGGTATCCAGGGCGGCCCCCTCGAGCACTGCATCGCTTCCAAGGCCGTGGCCTTCTACGAGGCCCTGCAGCCCGAGTTCAAGGAGTACCAGACGCAGGTCAAGCTCAATGCCGCCGCCATGGCCGACGAATTTATGAAACGTGGCTACAAGGTGATTTCCGGCGGAACCGACAACCATCTGATGCTCCTCGATCTCCGTACGAAGTATCCCGAGGTGACCGGCCGCATCGCCGAACACGAACTCATCAAGGCCGATATCACGGTCAACAAGAATATGGTCCCGTTCGACACCCGCAGTCCTTTCCAGACCTCGGGCCTGCGTATCGGAACGCCGGCCGTGACTTCCCGCGGTTTTGTCGAGAAGGATGTCATCGAGGTGGTGGATTATATCGATACCGTCCTTGAAGCGGCCAGCAAGCACATCGGCCTTGTCAGCGGAAAGAACCCCGACGGCACGCCCTATACGGCTTCCGCCGAGGAACAGGCTGCCTACAACGAGGTGATTGCCGCCGTTCGCAAGAAAGTCAATATGAAAACGGCAGGTCTGCCGCTCAACCGTTACTAAACTCCGAATACCATGGCATGTAAGAAATCTTCCGCGTCCAGGAGCGACGCGTACGACTGGAAGTTTGGCCGCGTAGGCGGCGTGACCCGTGTCCGTATCGAGACCGGGGAAGACATCCGTCATCTGCCCGAACTGGACAAGAAACTGTGGACCGTTCTCAGCTGCCCCGTCAAAGGCCTTGAACTGGATGAAAGCACCCTTTCAATGCTCGATGCCGACAAGGATGGCAAAATCAAGGTGGACGAAGTCGTTGCGGCTGCCAGCTGGATGACTTCTGTCGTCAAAGACGCCGACGGTCTGACCAAAGGAAGTGCCGTCTTCCCCCTGGATGGTTTCAACACCGACAACGCGGATGCCGCCGCCCTGCTGGAGAGCAGCAAAGAAGTGCTTCGTGCCCTGGGTAAAGCGGGAGAAAACGAAATTTCCGTAGCGGAAGTCGAGGACAGCACCCGGATTCTGGCCGCCACCTCTTTCAACGGAGATGGCATCATCACGACCAAGAGTGCGGGGGACGACGCCGACCTTGCCGCCGTTATCGCCGACATCATCGCAGCCTTCGGCAGCGTGACCGACCGCAGCGGGGAAGAAGGTGTCAATCAGGAAAAAATCGACGCTTTCTTCAAGGCCTGTGAAGACTACCGCATGTGGCAGATTGCCGGCCAGGCCGACAAGAAAAATATCTTTCCGTATGGAGACGATACCGCCGCCGCGCTTGCCGCCGTCGAGGCTGTCAAGGACAAGGTGGACGACTGGTTCCTGCGTTGCAAACTCGCTGCGTTCGCGCTTGAAAAAGGTTCGACCGGCCTCGATGTGTCCCAGGATAAGATTGCCGCTCTTGGCGAAGGAAACCTGGTCTCGAGCCTGACCGACATTGCCGAGTATCCGCTCTGCAAGGTGTCCGCAGAAGGCATCCTTTCCCTGGACGAGAAGGATATCAACCCCGCCTGGCGGGACAAGATGGCGGCCTTCAAGTCGTTCGCCTGCAAAGGCAACAGCCTGAGTGAGAGCGAGTGGAAGTCCATTCAGGCGTCCTTTGATGCCTATAAGGCCTGGCAGGGAACCAAGGCGGGCTCCGAAGTGGAAAGCCTCGGATTGCAGCGCGCTTCCAGCCTGCTGGGGGACGGCACCCGTGAGAAACTCGCCGCCCTTATGGCGGAGGATCTCAAATTCGAGCCGCAGTTCAGCGCCCTTGATATGCTGGACAAATTCCTCCATCTGTACCGCGACTTCTTCACCCTCCTGAAGAACTACGTCACCTTCTCCGATTTCTACGACAAGGAGAAACTGGCCATGTTCCAGGCCGGTCGCCTGTATATCGACCAGCGTTCCTGCGACCTCTGTATCAAGGTTTCCGATATGGGAAATCAGGAGAAAATGGCCTTCCGGAGCGGTTGCTACCTGCTTTTCTGCAACTGTACCAGCAAGACCCGCAGCGACGGCTTCACCATCATGGCTTCGATGACCGTCGGTTCGGCCGGCGATATCAACGTGGGAAAGAATGCGATTTTCTACGATCGGGAAGGCTTCCCCTGGGACGCCACCGTCACGAAGATTATCGAAAACCCGATTTCCATCGCCGAGGCCTTCTGGTCGCCGTATCGCAAACTCGCCGCGTTCATTGATGACAAGATCAACAAGGCGGCTGCGGACAAGGACAGCAAGACCATGGGCGAGATGACCAGCAAAGTGGGCGAGGGTATGGACAAGCCCGCAGAGGTCAAGGAAAAGGCACAGCCCTTCGATATCGCCAAGTTCGCCGGTATCTTCGCCGCCATCGGTATGGCTGTCGGCTTCCTGGCGTCTGCTCTCGTAAGCGCCTTCACCGGTTTTGCCAAACTGCCCTGGTGGGGGATGCTCCTTACGCCGGTGGTGATTATGTTGCTGATTTCCGGTCCTTCGATGTTCCTGGCCTGGCGCAAACTCATCAAGCGTAACCTCTCCCCGATCCTGAATGCCAACGGTTGGGCGATGAACGCCAACGTGAAGATCAACATCCGCTTCGGAGAAACCCTCTCCGCCCAAGCCAAATATCCGAAAGTCGCGCTGCAGGATCCCTTCGAGGCCAAGAAGATGCCCGCCTGGAAGAAATGGTGCTGGGGTATTTTCATCGCCCTTCTCGCCGCCTGCGCTGTCCTCTACTTCACCGGTGCGTACGAGAAACTCCTTCCCGCGAAGGACGCTCCCGTAGAGGAAGTCGCTCCTGAAGCCGCCCCTGAAACAGCCGCCGAAGCCGCTCCCGAGGCTGCGGCCGAAACTCCCGCTGAGTAAAGATTGAATCATCCCCGGCTTCGGCCGGGGTATATGACGCTTATGCAAGAAGAAAGGCCTTACGAAGTATCCGCCCGCAAGTATCGTCCGAAGGACTTTGACGCCCTTATCGGTCAGGATAACATTGCGCGTACCCTGCGAAATTCCATCGTCAGGGGACAGTTGGCGCACGCTTATCTGTTCTGCGGCCCCCGCGGGGTGGGTAAGACGACCACGGCGCGTATCTTCGCGAAGATGATCAATTGCTCGAACCCCGGACCTGACATGACCCCTTGCGGGGAGTGCGAGTCCTGCCGTTCCTTCGCCGAAGGCCGTTCTTTCTGCATTCACGAACTTGATGCCGCTTCCAACAACGGTGTGGACGATATCAAGGCGCTGATCGATCTGGTGCGCATTCCGCCCCAGGTCGGCAAGTACAGCGTGTTCATCATCGACGAGGTGCACATGCTTTCCACCGCCGCGTTCAACGCCTTCCTCAAAACTCTTGAGGAGCCCCCTGAACACGCGATTTTCATTCTGGCCACGACGGAGAAACACAAAATTCTCCCGACCATTCTTTCCCGTTGCCAGACCTACGATTTCAAGCGGATTTCCGTGCCTGATATCGTTTCCAACCTCAAGATGGTGGCCGGCCGCGAAGGGGTGAACATCGACGAGGAAAGCCTGCATATTCTGGCCGCCAAGGCGGACGGTGCCATGCGGGATGCCCTGACGCTTTTCGATCAGGCCGTCGCTTTCTGCGGAAAGGATGTCAAGAGCGAGGACGTGCGGCGCAATCTCAGCGTCATGGGGTACGAGCATTGTTTCGACCTGGTGAATTATTTCCAGGCGGGGGACTATGCTTCCGCGCTGAAAAAATTCGATGAATTGCTCGCCCAGGGCTTCAATGCCCAGTATTTCCTGGCGTGCTTGAGCGCGCATCTGCGGGATCTGATGGTCTGCAAGGCCGGCAGTCTCGATTCGTTGCTGGATTTTTCCGAAGCGACCAAGGCTGCGTACAAGGCGCAGGCGGAGCAATGCTCCCTGAAATTCCTGTATGATGCGCTGAGCGTTACGTCGCAGTGCGAGGCCGGCTACAAGGCCAGCGTTAATCCGCGTCTGCATATCGAGTTCGCCCTGATGCGCCTTTGCTTCCTGCTTCAAGCGCCCGCAGGCGGACCTGTCGTTCAAGCGCCTGCCGCCGCCCCC
Source organism: Bacteroidales bacterium (assembly GCA_017961345.1). Classification (GTDB taxonomy): domain Bacteria; phylum Bacteroidota; class Bacteroidia; order Bacteroidales; family UBA932; genus Cryptobacteroides. The sequence goes on from JAGCXP010000033.1 coordinate 24,994, forward strand.
GCCGTAGCGCCTGCTCCCAAGCCCGCTGCCCAGCCAGCTGTTGCCGCCGTAGCGCCTGCTCCCAAGCCCGCTGCCGCTCCCGTGCCCATATCCGCCCCCGAGGCTCCCAAGCCTGTTGACGCGGCTCCCGCTCCGGCACCTGCGCCTTCGCCCGAACCCGCTGCCCAGCCAGCTGTTGCCGCCGTCGCCCCAGAGGCTCCCAAGCCTGTTGACGCGGCTCCCGCTCCGGC